>JABUFB010000017.1 GCA_013314775.1 Armatimonadota bacterium
GGGGATTGAAACTAGAGTGTGACCTTGCACCCGTGTACATAATAAGGCTTGTGTCTCAGCCGCACTCCCCGCTGCGAAGGGGATTGAAACGCCGAGGCCACCGCTGAGCCTCCCGCTCGCCGCCGGGGTCTCAGCCGCACTCCCCGCTGCGAAGGGGATTGAAACACGCGAACACCGCGTCCGCCTCGTCGATGAGCTTTTCGTCTCAGCCGCACTCCCCGCTGCGAAGGGGATTGAAACGGCCGAGTGACGCCAATGGACTTGCGGTTTACGCGTTGTCTCAGCCGCACTCCCCGCTGCGAAGGGGATTGAAACCGGCGCGTCCCTGCGACCCAGCGCGCCCCGGCGACCCGTCTCAGCCGCACTCCCCGCTGCGAAGGGGATTGGAGCTCCGGACGGCACCGACCGAGACGGTCGGCCTACGCGCATCTTCAGCGAACTCCCCGCTCCAGACGATATTGGAAATTGCCAGCCCACGCGCAGCCTTCCACCGTCGGCGAACGACAGGACTCCCGTCGGGTCTTACGTGGGCGGGAGGACCGAAAGGAGCAAGCCCTGCGGGTGCAATGCCTTCACGCGGAACACAGCAGGCTATCCACGCACACAAGATGAGCCCACGGGGGAGGTGATGCCGGCGTAAACGTTGAAGCACAGAACGCTGCCAAGACCTTCAACCAGGAGCCAGACATACTCGGCACTCCGGGTCACGGAGTGGACAGTAATGAAATTGCCACTTTGGCTTAGCGCCTACGCCGGCCTGATTGCGCTGGTCCTGTCGAGCCACCTTGCCTGTAATGCTGCGTCGGGGCAGAGCACGGCGCAGCCAGTGGGAGATGATCCGGTGGAGACCGAAGTCAAAGATGCCGCTGAAGGACGTCGCTGGCCGACGCCCATCCCCAATGACTGCCCGTTCCCCCGCTCAACGCACCTGTCGGGCATCCGGCTGACGGGGCGCCACGCGCATTACACGGTGACGGACTACTACGATACGTCATGGGCGGCAGATGGGAATCTGTATGCCAAGTGCGGGGACGGGGCCCTGGAGTCCGCCGCCCTGAACATCCTCAACGCCGGCATTGTGAAGATCATCGGTGACGATCCACTCAGCCTGCAGTTCCGCTACCTGGGCGACTTCAACTCCTGCCCGGACGTCACGAACTGGCAATCCGGGGCGAACACCCGGCGCTACGGTTGTGCGACCCTGGTCAGGAACGGTGTGTGGTACTACGGCCTGGAGGACGGCTGGAACACTTCCTCCGATACAGGCATCGGCCGCTTCTGGGGATTCCTCTACTCCCGGGACTTCGACCGTGTAGTCGGATCCTTGGGCGAAGTGGCGGATCACAGCTTCTGGCGACTCAAGGAGAATCCCTACTGGCACGACCCCACTGGTCAGGAAGCCCGTTACTATCCGCGCACGACACGGATCGGGGAGTACCCACTCTACCCGGACGGAGTCATTCCCCCAAGGGCCGGTGGCTTCTTCGGGGAGCCGCCGAATGTCAACCGCATCCGGAACCCGCACTTCGTAGACTTGGGGAGAGACTGTGAGTGGGCTACGGATAACTACGTCTACATGACCTGCCACGGTTCCGAAGGCCTGAAGCCGCCGGAGTGGGCGAACGGAGACTCGGTCTACCTGCTTCGATGCCCGGCTCGTTTCGAGGACATCATCCGAGCCGACGGGTGGGAGTTCTACGCCGGGAAGTCCCAGCAGCGCGAGGACTTATGGAGTCACGCAGTGATAGATGCACGCCCCCTGCTCACGTGGACGGACAGGCTGGGTCACGCTTACGTGGTCTATAACAAGCCTTTGGGGCGCTACATCATGTGCATTTCGCCGCTCGTGGTCAAGGACAACGAGTCGGACAGCCCGCACAAGCTCTACTCTGCCGAGGGCTGCCTGCTGCTGGAGTCGGAGCAGATCACTGGCCCATGGAGCATCTTCCAGTACCTGGGCGGCTTCGGACCCAACGCCTACGCCATGTCCATGCCCTCGAAGTTCATCTCCCCCGATGGCCGCCGGGCCTGGCTGCTGTATTCGGCCGGCTGGGGAGCGGAGGGCCTGCCCGCGGACCCGCCGGGCAGCACCTACGCGGCCTGCTTCCAAGAGATACTCATTGACACTCTTGGCAAGTAACGTACATGGGTTACAGCGGGCAGGGAGTTGGCGTCGTTCGCCACAAGGTCCAGTTCCCCGCTGTGCGAGCGGCCTGCAGAAGCTTCGCGATCTCTTCTCGCTCCGCGTCCAGGCTTCGGTCGGGGTAGCGTTCGGCAACGCTCGCGAGCCGGGCCTCCGTGTACCGACGCTCGATGGCCTCGCGGTCAAAGGGGAAGCCCGCAGGTGAGTGGTTGCGCTGACGGTACTCCCTGTGCAGGCGCTCCATGTTGAACAGGGTGAGGATATCCAGAGACAACCTGGCGCGCCGAACGCGGGCGAGGAGTCCCCGGTCTTCTCCACATGCTGCCTCAGCCCGGTCGAAGAGGCCCTGGCAGTCGGAGATCAGGTCCAGGTCCACGAAGCTCTGTAGAGCGTAGTTGCCCACGTGGAAGGCCTGGCGGTGCGGGTCCCGGGCGTAGGCCTCTTCCAGCCGGAGCACATAGCGGGTAATGAACTCCCCGGCCGGGCCGTAGTAATGCCGGCAGAAATCGTCAATGAGGTCGTCCGCCGTTCGGGTCGGATTCCACAGCGCCTGCATGAGCACCCAGTAGGTCAGGTCCGCGTCGCAGTGGATTCCTGAGTTCAGGCCGGGCGCATCGGTCTCCATGAACACGCCCCTGGCCCCCAGTTCGTGGTACAGCCGGATGTTGTTCACCAGGGCCCGCAGGTTGGGCTGTGGGAAGATGCCGTCGTGGCCCGCATAACCCGGTACAGGCCCAGGCAGGCGCAGGCTGAACAGGGGACGGTCTGCGACCTGGGGCTGGGTGTTCCAAGTCATCCGCACGGGATCCCAATCTGTCCCGGCCTTGACGGCGCGGAAGGCCACATGAGCCCGTCCGGATGCACCGCGAACAAAGACCCGCGACAGAACCATCTCAGCGTCCAACACCCGCGCATCAGGCGGGATCGGCGACAGGTCAAAGCGCAGGTATGACCAGCACCGGCGCCCCTCGCTCCTACCGGGCGTCCCGGCAAGCTCAAGGCCACCGGCGCGCTGGATAGGGGCCTCCCACACCGCCTGGATCGCGGTGTCGGGTTGTTCCGAGCACACGATGGCCGCGGCGGAATCCATAAGGGTTGTGAGCGTGGGCTGTCGATCCCGGGGGCGTTGCCACCGCACCAGCAGGCGCGGACGGACGCCGCGGTTCGGCTCCCAGAAGGCGCTGATCCCGGCCGTGAAAACGTGGCGCTCCCCGGGAGCCACCGGGCCTTCCAGCGACAGGTGAAGGCCGGCTTGGGAAACGTCTCGGTCTGCGATGGCCTGCTGCACCCATGCCCGAAGGCCGGGGTCGCCGCGCCGGGTAATGGCCAGGCTGGACACGGGCTCCGCGCCCGAACCGTACTGGTGAGGATAGTCCCAGATGCGCACGTCCTTCGCCAACTTCAGCCAGCCCTTGAGGTTCGCCAGGTCGCGCCGGTTCACGGCTGCGTCCAGCTGGTCCCAATGGCACTTGTGGATGGGAGCGAACCGGATGATCACATCGTCGCGGATGACGCCACTCGGGGGCGGGGTCTCGTAGCCCGAGTACGCCAGGGTCTCCAGGGCAGTCCCCGCAGGCCAGACCTCACGACCGCGTTCCGCGAGCCAGTTGAGAAAGTCCAGCATCTGGCCCACGTTGGCGCCACCGTAATGGGCGTCCGCAGCCCTGCAATCCGGACATTCACAGACCTGCGGTGGGCCGTCTTCGTCGCTGATGTGAAAGATGAATCCGTTGTCGGCGTCGGCGGCGCCGCTGGAAATGGCCTCAGTGATGTTTCGGAAATACGTGTCGCGCATCGCAGGATTGGTCTTGCACAGGCCGCTATCCACTCGCTTCCCCCCGCGCAGCGCATAGAAATCCGGGTGTTCGGCGAAGTGCTTTTCGGGCGGCAGGTACCACCGGATCGTATGCCCGTGATGGTTGCCGCGAATGTGGCCACCGTACCGTTGCGAGGGGGCGTCGGTCCCCAGGTAGATGCTGGGCGCTCTGCCGTTGATGTGCCCAAATGCCAGGGCGCGGGCAAGGCGGGACCTGGTGGCATCGTCATACCAGCCCGTCCGGGGCCAGTGGTGTGGGGGGATGAGGTCGCGGTCCACGAAGGCCGGACGGCTGCGCCGGTCAACTCGCGGCAGGCGCAGGTCGGGACGCAGCGGCACGAACTCCTCGCCCGCCAGCGTCAACCAGCGCACCCCACAGAACCCCTCGAGGAACTGCGCGACAGCGTAGAAGGCTCCGCGGGGCCGACCGCCGCACAGGATCAGGCTGTTTCCGGCCCGCCGCAGGACGTACTCCTCGCCGGCCATTTCCTCGGTCCGAAGGCCGTGCCGGCGCGCGAACTGAGTGTTGCCGACGTAGATCGCCGGGCGGTCGTCGACCCTACGCTCTTCCGGCTCGATCTCGAACCACTCGCCGCAGATGCGCCGGAAGTAGTTCCGCAGTTCAGTGGCGGCAGTCTGCTCCGACTCAGTTGCTCCTGTGGCTTCCACGATGGTCCAGCGGCCGTCGGGCATGCCGGCGGGGCGCGTTGCGTAGGTGATCTCCAGCATCGGATGCTGCTGGACCAGCCCTTCTCGGCTGGTGAGGTAAGCTGTTCCGACCCATGGGGCGCTCTGAGCGAACTCCGTGATGAGCAAGAGCCCATGATTCGGGCGGGTGCCGTCGAACCAGCCTCGAGCGATCTCGGTGATGTCCGTGTACTTGTACTCTCCCTGTCCCTGCGGGTTGGTGGTCAGGCGCAGGTGGCTGCGGGGGCTTGCCCCCAGTTGCGCGGCAACCTGGAAGTCGCGGACGGTGTTATTGGGGGCGGGCAGGGCGGACGCCGACTGCCAGGTCTCAGCGGCTTCGTCAAAAGGCTGCGGTGCCGGTAGAACGAGTTTCACCATCTCATCGGCGTCATCGTAAGTGTTTCCTCTCCACTCACGGTAGAGCCCGAGGCGGACAGTGAGAACATCGCGCCCCGGAATCGGGGGGAGTTCGTCGAAACGCAGCAGGAGATGACCGTCTTCGGCATAACCGCCGCCCTGACCGGCGCACAGGGATGTGACCGCCCCGCCGGGGCTGGTGGGGCGCGCTGGGCAGAGCACTGTGTCGGCACTGACAGGGACCCGGGCGATGGTGGCCGGGATTTCGGGGGCCAGAGACGGTGAAGGTGCAGCAGTGGTCCCAGGCACGGGCACGGTGTACAAGATCAGCAGTACAAGAGCACTGGCCAGTGTCAGCATGGACCGAACAAATCTCCTTTCGCTGCACAGGCAGACGACTCAGGTTGCCACCGTGGAGCTCCGACACCCCCAGAACGCTTTTCGTGCCGATCGGAGCAAGCGCAGCCCGGCCCTCCAACCAGGCGTCATTGCGGACATCGCACACCAATCGTGCGGGTGCCCAGCCTCCTTCTGACGGACAGGCTGGAAGGATCCGCACCACTGGTTCCGCACACACGCGTCGCGACTCGGTTCGCCTCATCGGCGCTTGAGTTCCGCCTGGCCCGCCTCGACATATCTTCCGACCTTTTCCCGTACGATCTCCAGTTCCTGCGGGTCGTCGGTATACCGCGTCAGGCTCCCGACGAGTTCGTTGCCGGGGGCGAAACAGGGCGTCACTTCTCGCGCCAGGGCATCGAGAGACGGGTCACTGATACCCGCTTCCCGCAGGTCAGTCAGGGCGCAGTAGGCGAGGTAGAGATAGTCGTAATCCTCGAGCCCATCGCGCATGGCCTCCAGGCGCAGTGAGGGCAGGGGCCCGTCCGGTCCTCTCTGGTACAGGTGGTCGTGGGCGTTGTCTTGCAGGCTCCACTTCGTGTACGGCCCCTCGGTGATCGCCGGCATGTTCGCGTAGTAGCCGCCTGCGGTGGCGTAGTACAGGAACCCGTCGGTCTGGTAGGCAAAGGCCATGAAGCCCATCAGAAGACGGGCATCCATTGCGGGATGGGTCATCAGGATGTTCGCGAAGGGTTTCTCCGGCGAGTTGCAGGTGTACCACCACACCTGCCGGCCCTGTCGCCTGGCTTCGGCTGCGTTGTCATAGTTGTAGTGGTAGGTTCCAGGGCACCAGCCGTCGATGTCCTCGATGGTCTCTCCGCCGTCTGTCACTTGGCCGCCGGGGAACCAGGACCGGTGGGCGGTAGTAAGCAGCAGGAGATCGGGGAACTCCCTTCGCAGCCGCCGAGAAATCATCCGCATGGCCGGGTCCCACTCTGCCGTGGCCTCGTCGAACATGTACAGGTAGCAGGCGTCCCGCAGCCCCGCTGCCGTCGCCGCCTCGTAGCGAGCGCGGATCTGGTCCACCCACTCGTCGAGTTGGGCCTCCGTCGGCAGCTTCGTCTGCTGGTCGAGTTGCTTGCCCCAGATGTATCCCAGGTTGATGGCAGTCACACCGGCCGCCGCCCATGTCGGAAACTCCTCAATCCACTCGTCCCTGAATCCATAGATGCTGGTCGGGTTCAGGCCGTAGCTCATCTCGAACTCACCGGGCCGATTGCAGCCGACCACGACGCGCAGCCGCGGCCACTTGGGCAGTGTGAAGTCCCACACGCGCACCTCAACGGGAATCGTGGATGCTGGGGCTTCCTTCGGCCGGACCGTCACCGTGCCGCGATAGACGCCTGCCTTCGCATCCCGGGGTACATGCACCCGGTACCACAAGCTCTGCACGTCGCCGCGCTTGATGGTGAAGGCCTTCAGGAATGTCAGGATTGGTTCGGGCCAGTAGCCGTGGATGGACAAATCAGAGGGCACGGAGTACGGGCAATACCCCACCGGCGCGAAGAGCAACTGATCTGCTGGAATCGTGTGCCCGGCTTCTGATTTCAGGGCGGAGCACTCCAGCGTCACGCCGGTCAGGTCACAGTCCGGGCTGTAGACGACGACCTGCCGGTTCTCGTATTCCCCCCTGGCGGCGCTTATGTTGATCTCGGCGGGCAAAGGCTGATTGGCCAGGGCGTCGAAGCTCTTGGGCCGCACCTTCAGGGTGCCGCTGACCACGGCGATCCCGTAGGCGGGCCTGCCCTCAAGCGCCGGGCCGTTCGCCAGCAAGGCAGCGCGGACACGTTCATTCTCCGGGGTTGAATCGGTGGTGGTGGACGCGTTCATGGACGGATCGGTCTCGATGCGGATGGAGCCGAAGCGAGCGAGTTCGCTCCACTGGTAGCGCTGGATCCACAGGGCCAGTTGGGTCACAGGCTGCTCTTCGGTGCCCACTGTACCCATGTGGGTCTCGTACACGGTGGTGGGATCGTGGCCGCCCGTGCCGGCGATGATGCGGTCGGGCTCCGAAGACTTCCGGCCGCCTTCCAGTCCACGGAGCAGAATGAACCACCAGGGGTTGCCGGGAAGGCGGGGCTGGGTGAAGTAGCGCAGATAGACCTGGTGCGTCCCGGCGGGGAGTCCGGTCACGGTGACCAGCAGTTTGCCGCCGCCGGCGCGCTTCGGGGTCTGCCAGAAGCCGTCGCCGGACCACCCCCAACCGGCCGCCTGGAGGGCCGCGGCATCGGTGATTTCGGTGCCGCCCTCGCCCTGCACACGCACCTGCACGCCCTCGTGTGCACTCTCCACAGCGAACCGGCCGTTCTCCTGCGGATGGAGCCACGTCACCAGACCGATATCGCTCCAGGCAGGGAACGCAATGGCGAGCATGATTGCGCCGGCTGTCGCACACTTCATTGGTACATCTCCTCCACGTCTGCCGCCACGTGGCCTTTGGAGACATTTCGGGCACGGCAACCACTTGGCGGTGCTAAAGCCCTGCGAGTAGTCTCACCGGTCGGAAGGTCCCACCCATCCGGTCGTGGGCAACGGCCTATACTGCAGGCAGGTTCGCGGCGTGGGCGCGCAGTACCTTCTGCACGACGCAGGCCCGCCCCGGACAGCGCGTATTGTCCCGGGAAGGGTGCCGAGCCGGCCCAATGGGGGTTCATCGCCGCCTCGGGTCATCCACTTTTCGTCATCGACGGTGCCGGGGGGGTGAAGGCCGTCGATGCTTCCGCCCGGGGTCTGGTTAGGGTGCGTTTCAGTCTGGCAGGTATCTGCGCGTCACCTGATCGCTGGTCCCAGAGTGTCGGAATCTCGCTGGTGGCCCTTTTGCCTTACATCCCGCGACGCGGGCTGCGGCGTGTAGTCACGGGTAGAGCGAATTGAAGCGTGACGGAACCTGTGGTGAGCCTCCGAATTGCGTCTCCTGAGCCCCCAAAGGTGCGACAGAAATGATGAGAACGCTGCGGAGTTGTGCTGCCCTGCCCGGTGGCTCTCGGGTGACCTTGGGGCGCCAGTGTCCAGGGGCTGCGTCGCGCTTCGCGGGCTTTGAGGCTATGACAACGGCCCGAGGCCTTGCGGCGCCTAGTCCACGAGGGGATCGTGCCGAGCCGGCACGCCCCACCCACTTTTCGCGGTCAGACCCTCTCGGTGAAAACGCTTGCGAGTCGCGGACGGCATTGTTATAATTTACTGCTCATGGTTCGTTCATCTGTTCCGATGCTCAGAAGGTGAGAGACGAATGAAGCCGGATATCCATCCCGACTACGTGGATTGCACGGTCACCTGTGCCTGCGGCGAAAGCTTCACCACACGGTCCACCAAGCCCTCCCTGCGGCTCGACATCTGCAGTAAGTGCCACCCGTTCTTCACCGGCACTCAGAAGATCGTGGACACCGAGGGCCGCGTGGAACGCTTCATCAAGCGCTACCAGATGCAGGACCGGTACAACAAGCAGAAGTAGCGCGCCCGCACCGGTGCTTGAGCCCAGGTGGGGAACTTCCGCCTGGGCTCGCCTTTTGCCGGGACTGGACCTGATCGATCTCGACAGACGAGGCCACTCATGACCAGCGCTGAAGAGCGGACAGGCTGCGGGAGTTGCCCGTGCGGGGAAGACGCCCACTATTACGGCGGACAGGCCGTGATGGAGGGCGTGATGATGCGCGGAACGGACCGCTATGCCGTGGCGGTTCGCCGCGCCGACGGCGAAGTGGTCCTGGGGGAGCAGCCGATCTCGAACTTTGCGGACCGCCACCCTTGGGCGAAATGGCCGCTGATCCGGGGCAATGTGGGCTTGATCGACGGCCTGGCGCTTGGCATGAAAGCTCTCTTCTGGTCGGCCGATGTTCTAACCCAGGAGGAGCGCGAGCGTCTCGCAGCGGAGAAAGCAGCGGAAGCCGCGAACGCACCCGACGCCGACCCCGCCACCCAGGCGCCTGCGGAGACGGCACCGGAGCCCGAACCCCAAAAGGGCCTGGACTCGGTGGCCAAATGGGTCACCATCGCGATCTCCTTCGCCATCGCCCTCTGCGTTTTCGTGTTTCTGCCAACGTGGGCTGTGGACGCGATCCCGCACGAATTGCAGGAGAAAACGCCCTGGTGGGGCTGGGACAGCATTCTGCGCAATGTGATCGAGGGCGGGATCCGGCTGACCGTTCTGCTTCTGTACATTGTGGCCATCAGCCGGATGCAGTACGTCAGCCGACTTTTCCAATACCACGGCGCCGAACACGCGGCAATCAACTGCTATGAGGCGGGGGAAGCGGTGACGCCTGCCAATGTCATTCGCTACAGCACTCTGCACCCGCGATGTGGCACGGCGTTCCTGTTCGTGGTCATCATCGTCAAGGTCATTCTCGGCTGGTTCTTCGGTTGGCCGGACCTTGGCCTGCGCCTGGTCATCCGCTTCGGCCTGCTTCCGGTTGTGGCGGGCATCGGATACGAGGTGATCCGCTGGGCCGGTCGGCACCGCGGATCGGCCCTCTCACGGGTGCTCGCGGCCCCGGGGATGCTCATGCAGAAGCTTACCACCCGGCGACCCGACGAAAAGCAGGCCGAAGTGGCGATCTACGCCCTGGCCGCCGTTGCCCCGGAAGTCGACCTGCCGGCCCACATGCCGGAGGCGAGACGTCTCCCGATCCCCCTGGTCGCAAAGATGGAGCCGGATACTGAACCGGCGACAAGTGGTGGCGCGGACGCCCACTGACGGCCGGAATCTGCGAGATCCCCCATGGACCTGAATCAGACTTTCGAACGTATGGCTGAAGAACTGGAGGAGCTGGGCCGAAAGCTCAGCGACCCCGCTGTTATCTCCGACCAGTACCTGTTCCGGGACCTGAGCCGCCGGCATTCCGAGCTCCAGTCGGCATTGGATCTGTGGAACGAATATACACAGGCCGCGAGAGACCGGGACGACGCGGAAGCTCTCCTGGCCGAGACTGAAGACGAGGCAATGCGGGAGTTCATCCAGGCCGAGTACGAAGAGGCCGCGGAGAAGGTCGAGGGGCTGTATAACCGCCTGCTCCTGACCCTCGTGCCACGCGACCCGCGGGATTCAAGAAACGCAATCGTGGAAATTCGCGCGGGGACGGGTGGGGAAGAGGCCGCGCTCTTCGCGGGTGACCTGTTCCGCATGTATTCGGGCTACGCCGAGCGCAAGGGCTGGAAGGTCGAGGTCCTTGGCGAGAACGAGTCGGAGATGGGCGGCTACAAAGAGATATCCTTCATCCTGGAGGGGCACGGCGCATTCGGGACGATGAAGCACGAAAGCGGCGTCCACCGGGTGCAGCGGGTGCCGAAGACCGAGTCCCAGGGCCGCCTGCATACATCGGCAGCCAGCGTGGTCGTGCTGCCGGAAGCAGAGGAAGTGGACATCGAGATCGCGCCGTCGGACCTGAAGATCGAAGCGTTCCGCGCCGGCGGCCCTGGCGGCCAGCACATGCAGAAGAACGACACTGCGGTGCGCATCGTTCACATCCCGTCGGGCATCGCGGTAGTCTCCTCGAATCAGCGCAGCCAGTTGCAGAACAAGGAACAAGCCCTGCGCATGCTGCGCTCGCGCCTCATGGAGATCGAACTGGAGAAGCAACAGGCCGAGGAAGCTGCCGCCCGGCGCGAGCAGGTACGCAGTGGCGACCGCAGCGAGAAGATTCGCACCTACAACTGGCCCCAGGACCGCATCACGGATCACCGGATCGGCCTGACTATCCACAACATCCCGGCGGTCATGAACGGGGAGTTTGACCCGATGGCCGACGCCCTGCGGGAGCATGAAGACGCCGAGCGCCTCAAGCGCCTGGTGGATGTGAAGTGACGGTCCGAGAGGCACTGCACCAGACCGAGCAGAAGCTAAAGGCGGCGCGCATTCGCTTCTACGAAGTGGACGCGCGCCTTTTGCTTGCCCACTGCCTGGGAACCACCATGGGCCGCCTCCCCACCCTTTTCGCCGACCCTGTCAATAGTGAAACCATCAGGATGCTGGACGCGCTGGTGACGCGCCGGGCAGCCCGCGAGCCCCTGTCGTACGTCCTCGGCGAGACGGAGTTCATGTCCCTCCGGTTTCACTGTGACGCCAGGGTTCTCACCCCGCGTCCGGACACAGAGATCCTGGTTGAGGCCGTCATTGAAACGGTCAGGGCACGGTTCGGAGAAGGCGACAGCGCAGGCTTGATCCTCGCGGACATCGGCACCGGCAGCGGGTGCATCGCCGTCGCGCTTGCCCATGCCCTCCCGGCGGCGGAGGTGATCGCAACCGACCTGTCCGCGGACGCTCTGGACGTGGCCCGCGCAAATGCTGCCCTCAACGGGCTCGAACACCGTATTACCTTTCTCCAGGGGCCGGACCTTGGACCGCTGGTTGCCGCCGGAATCTGCGACCGTGTTCAGGTGGTTGTCTCAAACCCCCCTTACATCCCGGAGCGAGATTTCGCCACCCTCGAGCCCGAGGTTGTCGAGCACGAACCCCACCTCGCGCTCTATGGCGGCGAGGATGGCCTCGACGGCCACCGGCGCATTCTCGGGGAGCTGTCCTGCCTCCCCAACGTCGAGGTCGTCGCCTTCGAGTTCGGTTTTGAGCAAGAAGGCCTGCTGGAAGCGCTGACGAAGTCGAGCCTCCCCGGCTGGGACGTGTCCATACGCAACGACCTTGCCGGGTTCCCCCGTGCGATTATCGCCACAAAATAGTCCTATAATGTGCAAGGAAATGCTTGTCGCCGCGCCGAATAGTGCCACGTCGTATAACATCCCACATCAATGGAGGTCCGCAATGGCCGCACAGGTTTCACCCTCATCGAACTGCTGGTCGTCATTGCAATTATCGCTATTTTGGCTGCCATTCTCTTTCCTGTCTTCGCCCGGGCCCGCGAAAAGGCCCGCTCGGCAAGCTGCCTGAGCAATGTGAAGCAATTGACCCTGGGCGCGCAGATGTATAGCCAGGACTACGACGAAGAGGTTTTGTCATGCTACATCGGTGGCGTCTGGTGGAATAACCTGGTCATGCCCTATGTGAAGAACAGCCGGATCTTCATCTGTCCCAGCAACAAGTCCGCATTCTGCGGATACGGGCACAACCACTGCAACCTTGGCTACAATGGCTCGGTCTCCATGAGCAGGGTGGCTAAGCCCGCGGAGACCGTTCTTCTGTGCGACACCGGGCTCATCACGAATCCCACGGCCGCGCCGAACGACTGGAAAGAAGATGGCTCGGGCCATTATTACGGCCGGTGGCCCAACAATGTGCCATACTGGGACACCGACCCGCGCCGCGCCGTGCCCCGACACAACGGCCTGTGCAATACCGCGTTCCTCGACGGCCACGGTAAGGCCATGACCATGGACGCACTGGTGAGCCAGACACACGGCTCAGCGACCTGTCTGTGGGACATCATGTAAGCACAACCACCCCCCCGAAGAAGCGATGAACGGTGGCAGCCAGACCGTGGCTGCCGCCGTTTTCTGTTTTCCTTTCATCTTGCGGAAATCTACGGTCTCGCTGTACAATTTACTTACCGCGTAATGTAGTTACCAACCAAATGGAGGTACTGCTGAATGTCGCGACGTGGTTTCACTCTGATTGAGTTGCTGGTCGTCATCGCGATTATCGCGATCCTCGCTGCGATCCTCTTCCCGGTCTTCGCGCGAGCCAGAGAGAAGGCCCGGCAGTCGAGCTGCTCCAGCAACGCCAAGCAACTGGCGCTTGGTCATCTGATGTACGTGCAGGACTACGACGAGATGTTCTCAGGACGTGGCAAGACCGGTGGAGTCGTTCCCGATCGCTCCTGGATGAAGCTCATCGAGCCGTACATCAAGAACACACAGATCTTCATCTGCCCCAGCGACAGCGGCCCCCACGCATGGCGCGACGGAACTTCTTCATACGGGATCAATTGCCGGGCGATCGGCGCGGACTCTCCGTGCTACAGGCTCGCCGACCTGACCAAGCCCGCGGAGACCGCTCTGCTGCAGGACCACGACAATGCTTGCGCCAAGGCCGGCGCGACCTGCGCCTGCGGCTGTGGCGGGGTCCCATCCCTGCAGACGCGCATCGCCACGGGATGCCGCCACAATGAGGGCGCCAACGTTGCCTTCTGCGATGGTCATGTCAAATGGCTCAAGGGCGACCAGTTGAACCCCGTGCTCAACGGCGGGCAGAACCCGATCTACAACCGCTAAGCGATTCGCTCCGACAAAGACGAGTAATGGCGCACATTGAACGGCTCCGCGGAAGCGTGGAGCCGTTCGGCATTCTTGGAAAGGCCAGGTCCTGGCGAGAGTACGCTTGCGTTGATCCTGGGAAAAGAGATGGTGGTGGGCGACGAATGGAATGGGCACTGACTTCGTGCAGCGGGTGACGAGCTGGACGGGGGCCCCACGCGGCCAGCCCTGTGTCAGCGCTCCTGGGAGACGGATGGGCGAATGGTGCACTATTGTGTGCATCGGCAACGGCGCGAGTGAGAGCCGGCAGTGATTTCCGGGCAGAGGCAGGCGCTCCGACAACGCCCCGGAGCCCACGCTGGGCCGATGCGAAGAGAAAGGGCGCGACCGTGAAGGCCGCGCCCTGTGTGTGTCTTGCAACCGCAGGACTGGACTACCAATCCCAGGCGATGCCACCGCGGAAGAAAGTGTCGCCGTCGAACTGCCCGGCGGTCAGCTCGATCTTGTCATTCACGCAGTAAGTCGCCATGTACGCGGGCATCGAGCGGTAGTTCAGAATTGCCGCGCCGATCTTCGGGGTGAACTTGAACTGGAAGCCGCCGAAGAGCTCGCTGTCATGCTGCTTCTCGCCCCAGCCGAGGTGAAGGCGGACGAGCGGGGCCTTCCAGGTCGGGACGGCGGGAGCGGCCAGATTGAAGGCGCCCAGCACGAACAGGGACGGGTCGTCGTAGTCCGGGTTGCCCATGGAGCGGGGCAGGCCCAGGTCAGCCATGAACTGCTGACCGCCGATCCAGTCCTCGCCGGTGATGTTGGTCGCGCCCACGATGAGGGACGGGTGGTCGGCGGTTTCCTTGACGAGGGTGACATACGCATTGGCCTGGAAGTAGGAATCGGCACTGTCAACGTCGGCATACCACAGGTCGACTTCGAGCCAGTCGGTGACGCCATAGAACAGTTCGCCGATAACCGTATCGGTGTTCATCGGGCGGTTCCAGTAGATGGCGTTCGCTTCCCACTGTCCCTTGGCGACAACATTGCCGGTGGGCATGCTCACGATGTCGCCAGCCAGGACCGGCACTGCACTGCAGAGTACGAGGATTACGGCGACGACTAGTTTGGACATTGGTCTTCCTCCCGTGTTGTCTGGCCTTGCGGCCTGCGAGTCGCTCGCAGCCATTGGCATTAGACCGTTCCCCCCGCTGAACGTCTTGCAGAACATTAAGAAAAGATTAGGCCCGGCGAAGAAAACGCCGGGCTTTGTCTCGGGCTGTACGGGAACCGGGCTCAGGACGCCGGAGGGTACTCGTTGCACAACAGGTACATGGCCGGTTCGTCTTCGTCGATTGGCGAGAATCGCGGCTGGTTCTCCAGAAACCGGTTGTCGTTTTCGTCGTCGTTGACTTTCGAGACCTCGCCCACGAGCGCCGTGCCGGTTCCGGCTTCTGCCCAGAAGGTGTGGTAGTTGTAGGCAGGGAGGGTTATGCTCTCCCCCGGGGTGAGACGGATCACGGACCCCGCGGGTACCTGGTACGCATGGCCGTCCACATTCACCGGAACAGGCGTGTCGGCAAGCTGTTCATCCTCGGTGGAATTGTAGACCTTCACCAGCAGATTGCCACCCGCCCGGCAGATGATGTCTTCCATCTTGTTCCAGTGGAAGTGGTAGGGCGTGTACTGCTCCTCCTTCACGATCAGGAGCTTCTCGCAATAGGGCTTCGTGTACTTCTCCAGATGCGGGTGGCCATTGCGGATGGTGAACAGGAGCAGCCCCATTTCGTCGAACTTGCCACTGCCGTAATCCGTAATGTCCCAGCCTAGCTTACAGTCCCGTATCTCGTCCCACTCGTGTCCGGCCATCGCCCATTGTTCCGGGGACCAAAAGGCCCACGGGGGCAGGTTGAAATTGTACTTCCGGCATAGTTCCACGTTCTCGCGCAGGATTGCGTTGATCTCGGATCGCTTCACGGTAATCCCCTCGCTATGGCCCGGGAGTGAAGTGTGATGGCTGCCCCGGCCTGCGTCAGCCTTCGCCACCAGCCGCCCAGATAAAGCCGCGGCGCATGAGCTCGGCCACCTGCGGGATCTCGATGTCTGCCGCAACATGGCCTACGGAGCAGTAGTAGACCCGGCCCTTGCCGTAACTCTTGATCCAGACCGCGGGCATCACGGTATAGTCGAAGTTCACCGTAGCCAACACGATGTTACCCGGGTCAACGTGCATGTAGTACTTCTCGCTGGTGACCTCGAAATCCCCGATGCCGGCGGTCAGCGGGTTCCACGGATCGACGATGTGCACGGTGTAGGTGACCCCGGCGCCCCCGGGATGCGCCACCCACTGGCCGCCGACCATGAACTGGTATTCGGTCTGCTGGCGGAAAGCATCGCTCATGCCGCCGTGAACTCCGGCGATCCCGCAGCCTCCACGCACCGCATCGAGCAGAGGGTTGAGTTGGTCGGCCTCGATGTTCCCCATGGTCCAGACCGGCACGATGAGACTGAGGTCCTTCATCAGGGCTTCGTTCTTGAATGCGTCCAGTGTGTCGGAAATCTCGACGGACATGCCGCTATCGGTGAGGATCCGGGCAAAATGATCCGCAACCTGCACCGGTTCGTGGCCGTCCCAGCCACCGCGAACGATCAGGGCTTTCTTCATGCGTGAGTCTCCTTGTTACGCGCCCGCACGTGGCGGGAGCCAGCGGTTGTTCGCGACACTACTTCGCCCAACAATGGCCGGACACCTTCGCCGCCGCTACGGGTTACAGCGCCGTGAGCTCCTCGAGTCCGGCTTCGGCCAGTCGTCGGTGGAGGTCCCTTTGTTGATCGGGCGACAGCGTTGGGATTGGCCCTCTCGGGTCGCCGCAATCATACCCCACGAGCTTCATGGTGGCCTTGAACGCCGGAATACCGCCGAACTGCAGCATCACATAGATGATCTGGTTACAGCGCGCCTGCAGGTACATCGCACGGTCCATGTCGCCGCTGAAGAAGGCCTCGCGCAGGCGCAGGAATGCGGCGGGGATGATGTTGTAGGTGGTGCCGATGGCCCCGTGCGCCCCCATGGTCAGTGCGGGCAGGTGCAGTTCATCGGGCCCGGAAAGCATGGTGAAACGCTGGCCGGTGAGCTCGAAGACCCACCTCATGAGGTACAGCGCGGGGTCGGTGAACTTCAGTCCGGCGAGGTTCGGGACCTCCAGCAACCTGCTGGCGCTATCGGCCGTGAGCGCCGCGCCGGTGAGGTGGGGGATGTGATAGATGAAGAACGGCAGATCGGTCGCCGAACCGATGGCCTTGTAATGGCCGAGGGTGGCTTCGAACCCAAGCTGGTAGTAGACCGGGGCGATGCTACTGACAGCATCGGCTCCGATATCCTGTGCGTGCTTGGCAAGTTCCACTGACTGCGCTGTGGTGTTGGACCCAACATGCACCATGACCGCGGCGCGACCGGCCACGATCTGCACCGCGGCCTCGGCCATGAGACGCCTCTCTTCGGGCGAGAGATAGAGGCCCTCGCCGGTGCTGCCACAGACGAAGAAGCCAGTGACGCCCACGTCGATCTGCCAGTTCAGGAGTGCCTCGAAGCGTCCGATGTCCACATTCCCGTCGTCATCGAAGGGCGTGAAAATCGCGGTATTGAGCCCATGCAGAGGTTCGAACATCGTGGTTCCCTTTCCCTGTCGTCCTGTGATGCGGTCCTCATGTTACCCCCAACCGGCGAGGGGCGCAAGCGCCTGGAAAGGCGTGCAGAGGAGTCCGCCGCGTGCCGGAGAAGAGACCCGGACAACCAAGGGAGGTGCGCCCATTGAAGGTCATTCTGATCTACGCGGACTCGCTGAGACGCGATCACGTCGGCGCTTACGGCAATGACTGGATTCATACGCCAAATCTGGACCGCCTTGCCGCGCAGTCGAGTGTGTTCGAGCACGCCTACATCGGATCTTTTCCCACGGTGCCCACGCGCCGCGACGTCATGCTGGGCTGCGGTGACAAGGGCGTGCCTTTCAACCGCTGGAAGTGCATCGACAATGATGAGGTGACGCTCCCCGAGCGCCTGGCAGCCAAGAACATCCCATCGATGATGATCACCGATGTGCAGAACACGGTGACGCGCGGGATCAACATCAACAAAGGGTTCACCGCCTGGACCTGTAACCGCGGGCAGGAGGCGGACCCGTCGTGGATGGATGACACGGTGCCGCTGGAGTTCCCGGTGGAGCCACACCTGATTCGCTACCCGGCCGCCTGGTGGCACCAGATCCTGGTCACCCGGGTGCATCGCAGGACCGAAGAAGACTGGTTTGCACCGGCCACTTATGCCACAGCAATCCGATGGTTGCAGCAGAACTATACCCGCGACAGTTTCTTCCTTTATCTGGACACCTTCGACCCCCACGAGCCCTGGGATCCGCCCCAATGGTATGAAGATATGTATGATCCGGGCTTCAAGGGCAGGCGCTTCGATGCGCCGACGTACGGAATCGTGAAAAAGCTTGGCTACACGCCCCGCGAGGTCAGGAACATCCGCGCGCGGTATGCGGGTGAGGTGACCATGGTGGATGCTGCGCTGGGGCGACTTCTCACCACCCTCGAAGACCTGGGAATCGCCGACGATACGCTCCTGATCTTCACCAGTGATCACGGCATCTATCTGGATTACCCTGCTGACAACGGGATGATCTGCAAGGCAAACATGCTCGGCGATGACGGCTCAATCATGGGCGGGGGCGCCCCACCGAAGCCGCCACTACACTATTACCCCCACTATACGGGCGTCTGCCGTATCCCGCTCATGATTCGGCTGCCCGGGCAAACCAAAGGGCGGCGCATCCCGGCGATCGTCCAGCCGTGGGACTTGACTACCACTGTGCTGGATGCATTCGGGATACCGAAGCCGGACGGTCTGTGGGGGAATTCGCTGCTCCCGCTGGCGGCAGGTAAAGGTCGCAAGGGCCGCGATGCTGCCCTCCTGGGGACGCCCATCAATACTCAGGTAATGACACCGGAGTGGATGTACTGTGTTTGGCGCGGACAGCGTGAACCGGTGCTGTATAACCTCGAGAAAGACCCTAATCAGACGAAGAACGTGGTCCACAAGTACCCGGACGTTGCCGCTCAGATGCGCAGGTTCGCAGATGAGCACCTTGCGATGCAGGGAATGGGAGACCAGGCGGGGGAGTACAAGTAGAGAGAAGGCCCAGGCAATCAAGAGAAGAGCCCGGCTCCGCGTGACGGGGCCGGGCTCTTACGGCTTCTGCATCAGGGACGGCGATTACGCCACGTCAGAGTGGGTGAGCGCGGCTTCGGCAGCGGTCGCGGCGGCAGTCTCGCGCTTGGAGTAAATCAGCGCGGCGGCGATGACGAGCGCCAGAACCACACCGGCGATGACCATTCCGACGCTGCCGCCCGCAGTAACGACCAGCGGGGCAACCAGCAGGCCCACCACGTTCATGACCTTGATGAGGGGGTTCAGGGCCGGGCCGGCGGTGTCCTTGAAGGGGTCCCCAACCGTGTCGCCCACCACGGCAGCCTTATGGGCATCCGACCCCTTGCCGCCGTATGCGCCCTCCTCGATCATCTTCTTGGCATTGTCCCACGCGCCACCTGCGTTGCACATGAGCACAGCCATGAGCTGACCGGTAACGATGATGCCGGCCAGGTAGCCACCCAGGCCTTCCCAGCCGAACCAGGCCCCTACGACCACGGGTGTGAGGACAGCCAGAAGACCGGGGGCAACGAGTTCGCGGATCGCCGCTGCAGTGCAGATGTCAACGACTTTCCCGGATTCGGGCAGCACGCCCTCCTTGCCCTCCATCAGGCCGGGAATCTCCCGGAATTGGCGGCGGACCTCATTGATGATCTCGAAGGCTGCGCGCCCCACGGCACGGATAGTCATGGAGCTGAACAGGAAGGGCATCGCACCCCCGATCAGCATGCCGATGAAGACGATCGGCGCGTCAATGTTGATGTGGTACTGGGCCAGTGCAGCGGCGTCGATGGACTCGGCGGCGCCACCCGTGCCGGCGACGGCTCCCGCGACCTTGGACAGATAGGAGCCGAACAGGGAGACCGCGGCAATAACCGCGGAGGCAATGGCGATGCCCTTGGTGGCCGCCTTGGTGGTGTTACCCACAGCGTCGAGAAGCTCGACGTTCTGCGAATTGTCCTCGATGGCAGCCATCTCCGAGATACCCTGGGCGTTATCAGCGACAGGTCCATAGGTGTCCATGGAGATGATAACGCCGGTAGTGGTCAGCATGCCAAGACCGCACAGGGAGACGCCGTAGAGAATGTCAACAGCCGACGCGTCGCGGCCGAAGACCAGGATCGAGAAGAAAAGACAGCCGCAGACTACGAGCAGGGCGTAGACGGAGCTCTCCAGACCCTCGGCGAACCCGCCCAGGATTGTGGTGGCGCTGCCGGTCTGGGTGCTCTTGCCGATGCTCTTGACCGGGCTGAACTCGGAGGATGTGTAGTACTCGGTGAGCTTGTACATCGCCACCGCAAGGACCAGACCAGAGATGGTCGCCCAGAAGAGCTTCATCGCGTTCTCGGGGTCGCCGATTTCAGGATTGCCCACGTACAGGACCGCGATCAGGAAGAAACCCACTGCGGAAGCCAGCGCGGACCAGACAAAGCCGCGGGTGATGGCCCCGAGCGGGTGCTCGTCCTCCGACTTCATGCGGGCCATGATGATCCCCGCGATGGACGTGAGGACGCCGATGGCGCGGACCATAATCGGGTACATGATCCACACCGTGGCCTTGCGCCAATCTCCATGCGCACCGGTGTTCGCATGAGCCAATGCGAGGATCATGGAAGCCACGAGGGTGATCTCGTAGGACTCGAAGATGTCCGCGGCCATACCAGCGCAGTCGCCAACATTGTCGCCGACATTGTCTGCAATAACCGCGGCGTTGCGGGGGTCGTCCTCGGGGATCCCGGCCTCGACCTTGCCAACCAGGTCGGCGCCGACGTCAGCGGCCTTGGTGTAGATGCCGCCGCCAACTCGCATGAACAAGGCCAGGAGACATCCGCCGAAACCGAAGCCCAACAGGACGTCGGTGGCGTGTTCCTTGTAGATCCAGAAGATGATAGTCGCGCCGACAAGGCCCATGGTTACGGTGAACATCCCGGCAACGGCTCCGGAGTTGAACGCCACGCCGAAGGCATCCTTGAGGCTGGTGCGCGCGGCATTGGCGCAGCGGACGTTGCCACGGACCGCCAGGGTCATGCCCATGTAGCCGGTTGCGCCGGAAGCGAGACAGCCGAGCAGGAAGGCAACGCCGCGTGCGAAGCCCAGACCGATGTCCTCACCAGCGGTGAAGATTAGAACGATGAACAGCACGACGACGAGGTACATGATGGTCTTGAACTGCCGGGTCAGGTAGGCCATGGCGCCTTCCTGAATCTGCGCAGCGATGGACTTCATCTTGTCCGTGCCCTCGGGGAGGGCTGTGACCTTCCTTCGCAAATCCAGCGCGAATGCAAGCCCCGTGATGGCGGCGATGAGAGTGAAGACAAGCGCTCCAGTCTCAAACGCCGTAAGCTCCATGGTATGCACGACGGTTTCCTCCCTATGCTTTAGGCTGATGAATCGGCGGGATATGACCCTCCCCACCGGATCCCGCGCAACCACGCCAACCAGTCAGAAGACCAGCCGGAGCCACGGGGCCCCGGCCGAACCGGCTTACGGGGTGACGAAGAAACCAGTGGCGATGGCCACGAGGCCCACCGCCAGACAATACGCGCCATAGTATAGCAGATTTCCCCTGCGCACGCTATCGATTACTAGGAGAATCGACAGGTATCCCACCACCCCCGCGACCAGGGTCGCGATCCCGTAGATGACCGGGTCAAAGTTCGCTTCCATACCGCCGCTGAAGAGCTTTCGGGCCTCAAAAAACGTGCCGCCAAGCACTACGGGGACAGACATGAGAAAGGCGAAGCGCGGTGCCCATTGCCTGGAAAAGCCGCCCAGCAGACCCCCCGCGATGGTGGAGCCGCTGCGCGAGATCCCCGGAACCAGCGCGATTGCCTGGCACACACCCACCCACAAAGCATGTTTCCACGTGGTCTCGGGCAGGTCCACGGGACCACTGCGGCGCGAACCGACGGCAAGCAGCGTTGCGGTCACGATGAGCGCAAGCCCGACAAGACGAATATCGCCGAAGGCGGCGTCGATGCGGTCCTCCAACAGGACACCGGCGATGGCTGCCGGTATGCTGGCGAGGATCAGGTTCCCGAATAACCGCCGGTAATCAGCGGGTGATGGAGTATCGCCGCCTTCCGGATCATCGCCTCGGGGTCTGATGATGGCCCGCACCATGGCGAGCAGGTCTTGGCGATAGTGCACCAGAACCGCAAGCAGTGTGCCGAAGTGCGTAGCGACCACGAAATCCAGCGGCGCCTGGGGCAACCCAACCAGCTTGCCCCCCAGGGCCATGTGTCCCGAACTCGACACAGGGAGAAACTCGGTGGCGCCTTGGATGAAGGCCAGGATCAGCGCCTGCGCCATGTTCATGTAATGCAACCTCTGGACTGCTTTGATGTCGCGTCAGGCAGCGTCAGGCCCAATGTGTCCGGGCGGCGGTTCGGCACCGAGGAATGTCTGCTGATACCGGATGTAGACGGTGCGGATGATTCCGGCAACCGGGACGGCGACCAGCAGTCCGAGCACCCCCATGAACTCGTACCCCAGTAGCAGGCTCACGATCACGACCACGGGATGCAGCGTAGCGCTTTCAGCAAGAACCACGGGAGTGAGCAGCTTGCCGTCCAAGAAGATCAAGAGAGCGTAGAAACCGAGCACGATCAGGCCCACCGACAGGCCATTCTGCAGCAACGGCACACCAACACAGGGTATCCCCGCTACCAGGGGGCCCACAACGGGCGCCATGCGAAACAGCCCCGCAATGAGCGCGAGGGTCAGGTACATGTTGACCCCGCAGAAGTAGAGCACCAGGCCCACAAGGATCGACTTGAGAATGCACAGGAGTACCTGGGCCCGCACGTAGCTGTGCAGGAGCCGGGCGACATCATCCATCAGACAGCCCGCGAACTCCCTGTATTGGGAAGGGGTGAAATAGAGAGTGCCGGCGCGAAGCGTGGCGCTGTCCACCAGGAAGTAGAATGCGAGCACCGGAATGATGAGAAGCTCAACCAGGTACCAGCCCCGCAGCAGAGCGCCTTTCGCGAATCCGAACTGGTATTGGAGCAGGTCCTGTGTCCATTGGGCGACCGTACCCGTGGCTGCCTCGATGAGGCCCGGCGGCAATTGGGCGTCGTACCTTGCCAGCCACGCCTGCAACTGACCGGGCGCCTGGATGAGCCAGCTCTTCGTGATGTTCACGAGCCCTTCAAGCTCCTCGACCATCTGAGTGGCCGTCAGAACCGTGAGTATCCAGCTGAGATAGACGAGTCCGCCCATGACCAGGATGGTGGCGATGACGCGGCGGGTGCGGACCGGCAGGGGTATACGCAGGCGGCTGATGAACTCAACCGGCCCGGCCATAAGGAAAGCAAGGGCCGTGGACAGCACCAGGATGACCACGACGTCCCAGATGCGCCCCACGAAATGGGCGATGGCGCCCGGCACGTAGTACACCAGGTACAGCACCGTGCCCACGGTGAGGGTGAGGATGACGATCCGCCGTGTCGTCCATTGTTCCATGCGTCTGCTGCTCCGAGCCCCGACGTCCTACTCCTCTGGAGCCTCGTCGTCCTGATGGCCGCCCTCGACGTTTCGAGGGTGCCACTCGAACTCCGCGGGACGGGTATCGCGCAAGTGGAAGAAGTATTCGATGGCGTCACAGATCCGCGCGCTTGCCCTGCCATCACCGTAAGGACAGCCGATCGACGCCATCCGCCGGTACTCCCCGGGATTGCGCAGAATCTGGCTGACACCGGCCACGATGTCTTCGGTCTGGGTGCCCACAAGCCGCGCCACGCCGGCTTCGACACCCTCCGGGCGCTCTGTGGTCTCGCGCACCACCAGCACCGGGACTCCTAGCGCCGGCGCCTCCTCCTGCACGCCACCGGAGTCCGTGATGATGATATCCGCGCGGTCCATTAGTGCGACGAAGGTCAGGTAATCCACCGGTTCACACAGGACGACTCGCTCCGAAGACCCCAGGATCTCCTGGGCCGCCCGCTGCACTTTGGGATTCTTGTGGACCGGGAAAATCACGTTGAGGTCCGAGAAGGTCTCCACCAGCTGCTTCACTGCAAGGAAGACGCGAGTCAGTGGCACCCCGAGGTTTTCCCTACGGTGGGCCGTGAGCAGGCAGACGCGCCCCTCGATGTCTTTGACCCAGTGCAGGTCGGTCTTCTCGAGGCCTGGGCCGCGCTCCATCACCGTGTAGAGGGCATCGACTACGGTGTTCCCGGTTACGAAAATCGAGTCGATGCTGGTGCCCTCGCCCAGCAGATTGTGGCGCGAGCGGTGGGTCGCCGGAAAATGCAGTTCAGATAGCTGGTCGGTAAGGCGCCGGTACATCTCTTCGGGGAAGGGAGAGTAGCGGTCGTTGGTGCGCAGGCCGGCCTCGATGTGGCCCACTGCGATTTTCTCATAGTACGCTGCAAGGGCGGCTGCGAAACAGGTAGCGGTATCGCCCTGAACCAACACCAGGTCCGGCGCTCGTTCGGCGAAGACCTCCTGAAGCTGGGTGAGTGCCCGCGTGGTGATCTGCGCCAGGGTCTGCTCTGGCGCCATGATGTCCAGATCAACGTCCGGGAACATGTCGAAGACGCGCAGCATCTGGTCCAGCATCTCACGGTGCTGGCCGGTAACGATGACCTCGACATTGAAGCGGTCGCTGCGCTTGCGCAGTTCCTGGTAGACAGGCGCGAGCTTCACGGCTTCCGGGCGAGTTCCGAATACCAGCGCGATCTTCAGGGGGATCACTTGGACCACAACCAGAGGGCAGCCAGACATAGAGTGCCCGAGAATGCGTAGATCACCAGGGCCGCCTGGGGCACGCTCATGCCACGATCCACGAGCCGATGGTGGATGTGGTTGCGGTCGCCGACCAGCGGGTTCTTGCCCCTGAGCAGCCGCTTGATGATCGCCGTGGTGGAATCGAACAACGGCACACCCAGCACCAGCACCGGAAGAATGACAGTCCCAGCGGTGGGGAACTTGAACGCGCCCATGACCGACAGGCAGGCCAGCGTGAAGCCCAGGAACATCGCGCCCGTGTCGCCCATGAATACCCGTGCCGGGGCGAAGTTGTAGCGCAAGAAGCCGGCGCAAGAGCCGAACAGCGCCGACGCAAAGATCGCGATCAGCGGATACGGGCCAATCTCGGGGCCGAAGCCGGCCATAATCGCCAGGGTCAGGGCCGATATGCCGGTGACACCGGCTGCGAGGCCATCAATACCATCCAGCCAGTTCATCGCGTTCGTGATGAGCACGATCCAGAAGATCGTAAGTGGCGCTGACCACCAGCCGAGTTGCACCCACCGGGATTCGCCGAACAGACCGAAGAAGTTGGTCAGCCCCTCGATGCGAACTCCCCAGGCATACGCTACGCCGCCAAGCGCGATGAGCACCAGAAGACGACCCGCTGGCGGCAGGCCTCGCGTGTCGTCGTAGACGTTCATGCACACAAGAAGCGCAGAAGCGATCAGCAGCCCGATCAGTGGGTGGGGGAGCGGCCAACCGGTGACGGCGATCACGCCCGCCCAGGCGCTCAGGAAAATAGCGATCCCGCCCACTGTCGGCGTGGGCTGTCTGTGCTTATGCCTGCCCCGCGGATAATCCATAGCGCCCAGACGAGGCGCGATGCGAATCCACAGGGGAGTGAGGACAAGGGCAAGAACCAGGGCCCCCAGGCCCGAGATAAGCGGCTCCATCGACCTACTCGTCATCCTCCGAAGGCCCCGGGCGGCGGCAGAGCTCGACCCCGGCAGCCTTGAATATCTCCAGCGCCAGTTCGTCCGGATAATCACCCTCGTAGACGATGCGCTTCACGTTTGCATTCACCAGCATTTTTGCGCATGTCACGCAGGGCTGGGTGGTGCAGTAGCAGGTGATATCGCCATCGAGGTCGACCCCGTGCACCGCTGCCTGGGCGATGGCGTTCTGCTCGGCATGCACTGCCCGGCAAAGTTCGACACGCTGCCCGCTTGGGATGCCAAGTTTCTCCCTGTAGCATCCTCCGAGTTCCGCGCAGTGTGGCAGCTTCTTTGGCGGGCCGTTGTAGCCGGTTGTCAGGATCCGCCGATCCCTGACCAGGATCGCCCCCACTTTCCGGCGAAGGCATGTGGACCGAGTGGCCACCACGTGGCAGATCTGCATGAAATAGTCGTCCCAGTCGGGACGGGCATCAGGGGTCTGTTCGCTCATGTCTGGTCGGTGGCGGGGCGGGTGTCCAGCCGGCTTACCTTCTCCCGCCTGCGAGTATAGCGCTCCTGACCTACAATTGGTTCCGCGTGCATGAAGCTGAGCACGATATCCTCTGCGACACCAGGGCCGATGACACGCCCGCCCATGCACAGGATATTGGCGTCATTGTGCTCCCGAGCCATGCGGGCCGTATAGCAGTCGGCACACAGAGCCGCGACGATCCCCGGAATCTTGTTTGCTGCCACGGACATGCCCACACCGGTGCCGCAGATGAGTATGCCCCAGTCGGCGCTGCCCGACGCGACGGACCTGGCGACGGCTATGGCGAAGTCGGGATAATCGCAGCTTGCGTGGGAATCAGTACCAAGATCCTGCACTTCGTCGATTTCTGCCTGTTCGGACAGGAGCTTGACCACGAACTGCTTGAGGTCAAAGCCAGCATGGTCGGAAGCAATCGCAACTTTCAGATCAGCCACTCCTCTCGCGTGCCGGACGGGCGGTGGGTACGCAAAGGCCCCCGACAAGGGGGCCTGCGATACGGTCGGAGCGGTCAACTTGCGCCGCGCCCGGTCTTGCTTCTAGGCCGACTCCGTCTTGGGGACCTTGGGCAGACGCACGGAGAACTGTGAGCCCTTTCCCACTTCCGTCCAGCTCAACCAGACTTCGCCACCGTGGGCTCTCGCAAGGTGGCGAACCAGGTACAGGCCAATGCCCGTGCCCTTGACCGCTTTGTGGTCCACGTCGTCGTCCACCATGTGGAACCGCTCGAAGATGCTCTCTCGGTGGCGCTCCGGGATCCCCAGACCCGGGTCCTTGACATCGATGCGGATCGTGTCGCCCTCGTCCTCGGCGGAAACGGTGATCGTGCCTCCATCCGGCGAGTATTTCACTGCGTTGCCCAGGAGGTTGTCCAGGATCTGATAGACCTTGTCCTCGTCGGCTTCGATGAGAACGAAATCCTCGGGCACTTCGTTGACCAGCCGGTGACGCGTTGTGCCCTGCTGCTGGGTGCGCACAACACGGGCCACAACCTGATGGATACTGACTTCGCTGATCTGCATGTCCAGCGCGCGCCCCGACTCGATCCGCGAGACGTTGAGCAGGTCGCTGATCAGCCGGGTCAGACGATCGCACTCCTGGTCGATAATCGTGTAGAACTCGTATCGGGTCTCACTGTCGTACAGGTCGCCGTTGGGGTCGTCCAGGAGGGTGGCGGTGAAGCCCTTGATGGATGTGAGCGGCGTGCGCAGTTCGTGGGAGACGGTGGAGACGAAGGCCGTCTTCATGCGCTCCACCTGGCGAATCTCGGTGATGTCCGTGAAGATCGCCACGATATTCGCAACTTCGCCGTTGTCGCCGCCCATCAGGGTGGCTTCTGCCTTGTAGATGCGATGGCCCTCTTCGTCGCTGATCTCCCGGCTCATCTCCTGCCGTGCCTGAAGCGCCTCGTGCAGGAACACTCGCACCGATTCGAGAGGAATGACCTCATCGATGGGGCGGGCCTGGTATTCCTGGTGCGGGATGTGCAGCATGTCACAGGCGGCCTTGTTGATCAGCCGCAGTTTCCCCGCGATGCTGACCACAATGACCCCCGAATGGATGCTTTCGAAGGTGCTCTCGAGCTGCTCCTTGACCTCAGTGAGCTCGATGTAGAGCTGGGCGTTGGAGATGATTGCGGCAGCCTGGTCTGACAACATCTCCAGGAGCCGGACGTCATCCTCATTGAAATCCTGGTCATAGCGCTTATTGAACACGTGCATGACGCCGATCACGCGCTCGTCAACAACGCGCTCCTCTTCGTCGCGCTGCTTGATGATAAGCGGGACGGCGATGCCGTTGTGAATGCGCAGGAGGGAGACTTCTGCGTCGAGGGTGCGAGGATCGTTGAGCGCGTCATTGTAGATCGCGCTCTCACCTGAACGGAATACGAGGCCGCTGATGCCCTGGTCAGGGCTGATCCGCAGTTCGCTGGCTTGTTCCTCGGTGATGCCCAGGGTGGGGGGCAAGACGACCAGTTCCCCGGCCTCGGCTTGGTACAGGAGCACCATGACTTTCTCAGCCTGCACGATCATCGCGACCTTGCTGATGAGTCGCGAAAGGGTCTTGCGCAGCTCAGGCTGAGTCACCACCACGGCCGGCATTTCGGCCATGGTGCTTGCAGTGCTCAGATCCTCTTCGAGGGCGCGTATCTTGCTCTGAAGCTCGGTGACTACCAGACGGTATCGCTCAAGCTCTTTTCGCAGGCTCTGAGGCTCGTCGGGAGGCAGGACGTCCTCTGGCATCTGGAATGGTTCCTCCTGGAGCGCTTCTCGGCGACGCAACCTCTCCGCAGCCCCATCCGTGCGCCCAGCCGCTGGGACGAACTCACGCCCTGCTTACACCCTTGACCTTATAGGGGTGAGCAGGGGTGGAGCACCCCCGGCAGGCTCCCTGTGGTGCGTCTCGCCAGTGCTTGTAACAGGACATCAGGAAACCCGTGGCGCTGCCCGGATACTGATTCCGGACCGCAACTTCCACCGGCGCAATCGATGGATCGGCCAGAATGCAACGAGAGACCGTCCCCGATCCGAACGGGCCTGCGCTCAGGTGGGCACGCCCCGCAACCGGGCGCGGGAGTTCCCCTTGCCTCCGATGCCCCTGGCGGGTGAGTTCAGACTGGGCCATTATAGTTAGTCTGTTTTCGGGGAGTCAAGGCGGCCCTGTTGCGCCATCAGGACCATCGGTCCTGTGATGTGCGTGCCGGCCCCAGGAATGGGCCACAAGCATCGGAGGGGCGGCCAGACCGGGTGCGCGGTGAACGGCCTGTCGCCCCTGTCGGGGGCTCAAGCCGCGTCACGGGGCGACAATCCGCGGGCTTCCGCCCCCGGCTGCAGGCTGTGGGACAACGGCTGAGGGCATGCTGAACGCGAATTCGGTATCAATCGGAACGCGTCCACCAAAACCGATAGTCCTCTGTTACGCCACAAGCCGCGACACATGACGGCTTACCGCAACCGCGACCTCTTTGGGTTCAGCCACGCTGCCAACCGGAGTATGCTTCTCGCGCAATTCGCAGACAAGCTTCCGCAGGTGGTTCGGCTTTTTTCGGGAACTGTTGTCTTTCACCCCTGAATCGCGCGGGATTCTCCGCACAGCTTTCACTGCCGGCTGGGGATGTGGTTTCCCTGTGACACTGACCACAGACCGGAGACACAATCGGGTACTTCGCGCGGTCAGACCCCTGCCTTCGGCCGCGTGTGCCGCCGACAGTGTTGCAAGCCGCCGATCAGGGCCACGCTCGGAGACTCAAGACCCGTTCGCTGCCTACTGTGACAGACCCATGGGGCTGGACCCGCCTACCCGCCCTTGCCCCGCAGTGCTCGCTTCACCGGAGCTCATGCGGCCGCTGCCGTGGACGCTGAAAGGAAGTGACTGCCGCTGGCGGTACTCTCGGGACTCGCCGCGATACCAGGCAGGTGGCTGGTCGAGATCGGGCCGGCAGTGCTGGCACGGTCTGTAACCTTTGGCTTTGATCTGGGCCCGGCTCATGTGGGTGCCCGTGGTCTGCATCGTTTCGCGGTGAGCCAGGTCCGTCCCCTGTACAGCCAGTGTATAACCGCGGGTCTGTTTGGGCGCGTAGGGGCAGTTGAAGCGATGGTACCGCTTGTATCGCTCATCAAGGCAGTACTTGAACTGGGCCTGCTCGGACGCCTTGTCTTCCAGCCTGTCCAGGAAGACAGGGGGTGTCGAGGTGGTGGTGACGGAAGCCGGTGGAGACGGGGCAACCGGGGCAGGTGGCTGGGGTAGACGATATGACGGCACTGCCTCCGGCGATACCGGCATATCATCTGTGCGCTCGGCTTGCTCGTAGGGCTTGGCCACGTTGCAGCCCGCAAGGAGCGCAGCCAGCATCGAAGCTGCCAGTAGGGCAAAGGCGCTTTCTCTACGCAGACGCCTCCCGGGTTTCATGCTACGGTTACCTTTCGCCATGCTCAATGTTCTCCATTTACCCTCGGCGCAACCATTTTACACGCAACCCGCCCCCTGTGCATCGTGTACTTTTGACAGGTGCGGGTAGCAAAAGAGGCGGCCTAAAGCCCAGCGTGAGGGCAAAAGGCCGCCTCGATGTCCAATGGCGGAGGGTGCGCCGGCGGGTTAGTTTTCCTCAAGCTTCTTGAAGCACAGGAACCAGTCCAGGCACTTGATCTCCCCGGCTTCGCCCTGTTTCATCCGCTCAGCCGCGCCGCCGCAGCTGCCCGGAGGCGGGATGATCACGTCGTCGCCAGGCTGCCAGTTGGCGGGAGTTGCTACACCGTGTTTCGCACTCGTCTGCAGGGAGATCAGCAGGCGCATGATCTCATCCATATTCCGCCCATTTGTTAGCGGATAGTACAGGATCGCCTTCACGATGCCATTCGGGTCGATGATGAACACTGCGCGCACGGCTTCAGTGCCGCTGGCGCCCGGCTGAAGCATCCCGAACTGCTTGGCGACGTTGCCCATTGGGTCCGCGATGACGGGGAAGGTGATGGCCAAGCCTTTCATGCCATTCCACTCCACTTTTTCCTGGATCGTGCGCAGCCAGGCGATGTGGCTGTAAACGCCGTCAATGGACAGACCGATGAGCTGGCAGTTGCGGGCGGCGAACTCGTCCTGCATGGAGCCGAAAGTCATGAACTCCGTGGTGCAGACGGGGGTGAAATCGGCCGGATGGCTGAACAGAATGACCCACTTGCCTTTGTAGTCATCGGGGAAGTTGATGGTCCCCTGGGTCGTTGGGGCAGTGAAGGAGGGTGCGCGGTCACCGATCAGCGGAATGTTGGCCGCAGAGGCCAATGTGGACGCGAGCAGCACCAGTATAGACATTCCGGCCAGCAATCGAGCAAGTTTCGCCATATCCGTCACACTCCAAATAATGATACATGGTTTCACGACGCCTGCATTGTAGTCCCCCGGCGCCCCAGGCACAAGGGCTCGTTTGGCGCTGAGCCCAGTCTCTCGGCTCGCGGGTCGGCGTCGAGGGCTCTTGATCGCGCTGAGCGAGACGTCTTTGCCCCCCCGCGAGCCATCGAAGACTTGTGTCGGGCGGCTCGGCCAGATGCGGTTCGAAAACGCCGCAACTCGGTTGGCAGAGGATTCTTGACGGGACTGCCATATTCGTTCACCTTGATGCCGGCGGGATACCTGAAGCATGTCGGCACGATAGCCGGCAGCCAGACAGGTGCGGGCCCTGGTTGCGGCGAATTGTGGTGCCGACCGAAGGCCGAGAGGCTCGATAGGAGTTGCGCATGAAGATCATCGAGGCATCGGGCAACGCGCGGGCAATCGGCAGGGAAACCGGTGAGGCCACACGGGAGGAGATCGCCCAGCACCTGGACGCTTTCCCTCCAGTGAGCAACCGTGCCGAATGGGATCGGCGGAAGGGCGCTTTCATCGAGGTGCTCCGGGACATGCTCCCCCTGGTCTGGGAAGAAATGCAGGGCATGGCCGAAGGGGCGAACTGCTCCCTGGATGACATTTTGGCGCTGAACTGCCCGTTGTATGCCAGCGACAACGACCCTCGGGAGGGCTGCACCAACGTCGCTTTCGCGGACGGGCCGGACGGGCCACTGTGGGGCAAGAACAATGACGGCGGTGCGCCGGGCCAGGCGCGGCCCCCCTGCGGTAGACTGGTGCGCAGAGACGACGGTATTCCGCTGGTTGTGTTCACCTTCTGTGGAATGGTGGCCACGACAGACGGCATGAACGCCGAGGGGCTGGCAATGGGGTATTCGTCGGTGGGCAGCACGTACCAGCAGAGCGACCATCATGTCTTCATCCGCCTGTGGGCGTACGAGTGCATGATGCGGGCACGCACCACGGCGGAATTCCTGCGGCTTTTCGGTAGCCGGCCCACACGTGGTAAGGGCTACAGTATCCTGTGCGTGGATGCGCATGGGATGATGTGCTCCATCGAGGCACCGTGCCCGCTGATGCAGGTGCGCTTCCCGGAGGACGGCGCGCGGGTCATGAACTGCGTGAACTACTACCAGCTTCCGCACTTGTGGAATGCCGACCGCAGGTCGGAGCCGGGAAAGCTCAACGCCATCGCACGCAGGCATACGCTGGACCAACTGGAGCAGTCGCTGCCGGATCTCGGCCTGGCGTCGATGCAGGCCGTCCTGCGGCGCCACGGGGACGTGTCCATTTGCCGGCACGGGCGCGGAGACGGAAGCCACACCGAGTACAGCATGATCGGCATCCCGCGGCAGAGGAAGCTCCTGTACTGCCAGGGGTATCCCTGCCAACAGGAGTACTCAGAAATCACCTTCTAGGCGCTCAGGAGAGGTCATGGATAACCCGCGGGACATACAGATCATTCGCGACCTGGCGAAACAGTACGCCGAAATCGCGGCGAAACCGATCCAGGACGAGCGCCGGAACCTGTGGCGCAACCACAACAGCCTCATCCGAACCCGGCCGCTGATCTACGTGCGGTGGCTGGCGGCGTGGAACGAACACCCGGATGCGACCCCGCGCTGCGAGGACCGCTTCTGGCAGGGGCACGAGCAGTTCCTCCGTCAGATGATCTTCCAGGACTGGATCGGGGACGACTACATCATTGAACCGTGGATCACTCAGCGCGCCTCGGTCCGGATTCCGGAGGGAAGCGTCTGGGGGGTCCCTTACGGGCGGATACCGCCCAACGTGCCCGGCGGCGCATGGAAAAACGATCCGCCGATCAAGTCGCCCGAGGACCTCGCGCGTCTGGTGAAACCCCGGCATGAGATCGACGAGGAGGCTACTCGGGTCAATCTGGCGCGGCTGCAGGACGCGGTGGGGGACATCCTGGCGGTGGAACTCGACCGGCAGCCGGCGTGGACCGTGTGGCACGCGGACATCAGCACGGATCTGGGCTACTTGCGCGGCATTGACACCTTCATGATGGACATGCTGGACGATCCAGGTTTCCTGCATGAGCTGGTGGGGTTCATGAGCCGGGGTATTCTGGAGGTGCACGAGCAGGCGGAGAAAGCGGGCGACTGGAGCCTGTCCAACCACCAGAATCAGGCGATGCCGTATGCCCGAGAGCTGTCCGACCCGGCGGCGGGCGTCCACGGGGTAAGCCGGAAGGACCTGTGGGTGTTTTGTGCGGCCCAGGAGTTCGCGTTGGTGTCGCCAGCGATGCATGAAGAGTTCCTGTTCAACTACCAGTACCCGATCCTCGAAAAGTTCGGCCTCGTGGCGTATGGCTGCTGCGAGGACCTCACGCGCAAAGTGGAGATGCTCAGCAGGCTGCCCAATCTGCGGCGGATTGCGGTGGTTCCTGTGGCGGATGTGGCGAAGTCGGCCGAGGTGATCGGCGAGAAGTACGTGTTCTCGTGGCGGCCGAACCCGTCGCAGATGATCTGCTGCGGCTGGGACCCGGATGGCATCCGGAAGGTGATCCGGGAGGGAATGGAAGCCAGCAAGGGCTGCCACGTGGACATCACACTGAAGGACGTGCAGACTGTGTTGCACAAGCCGGAGCTCCTGCGGGACTGGGTGGAGATCGTGCGTGGGATCACGGACGAGTATTGACGGCGGACGGCGACCTCGGCCGTTCGGCTGGGCCGCATAGGGAACGCGCGTCGAGACGACTCGCAGGGACCCTATCCGGCTCGGCCGTCAGCCGTTCGCCCTCCGTGGCCCGGTTGAGACCCGTGCCTGTGGGGGACCGGCCATCCGTGATCGGATCGCTCCGCTCCGGGCGTCTTGGCGGATGCGAGAGACGTGTCGTCTGCCGTCACCGGGACAGGCGCTTCTGCCTGTCCGCCGTATCCCTTCTGTCGCCCCCTTTGGAGGCTTCCGGCCGAACATCGCCCGGTTGTTTCCCCTGGAGTCCCGCCCCTGGCTCTAGTCGGACGTCCCCTCCGGGGCCTAACGGCGAACACCCACACCTTTCTCCCCCGAAACATCCACGAAACACCCTCCCTGTAGCCTGATGCCATTCACCCAGTCAGCGGGAATTGGCCGAGCATGGAGGATGCAAGATGCGGCACAAGATGATTCTGATGACGATATGCGTGGTTGCGGTGGCGGCGGTTCTGGCGCTTCTGAGCCGTTGGGAACCGGCGGTCGCGGCGGCGCAGGACGCTGAGCTGAACGGGGCAGACACCGTCTGGGTGTCTCTTTCCGCGGCGCTGGTCATGCTGATGACCCCGGCGCTTGGGTTCTTCTACGGCGGCCTGGTGCGGCAGAAGAATCTGGTCTCAACGTTGGTGCAGTGCGTGGCCATCTTCGCAGTCGCCACGGCGGTGTGGGTCCTGTGGGCATACTCGCTTGCCTTTGGAAGCAGCGTGGGAGGGCTCATTGGGAACCTGAAGTACGCCTTCCTGCGGGGCGTGGGGATGTCCCCCGATACCGACTATGCCGCTACCATCCCGAGTCTGTCTTACTGCTTCTTCCAGATGAAGTTCGCGGCAATCACACCCGCGCTCATCATCGGTGCTTTCGCGGAACGCGTGCGCTTCAAATCGCTGCTGGCATTCATCGTGGTCTGGGCGACGGTGGTCTACGCCCCGGTTGCACACTGGGTCTGGGGGGTGGGAGGGTGGCTGCGGGAACTGGGCGCTCTGGATTTCGCAGGCGGCACCGTAGTCCATGTGGTTGCAGGCAGCTCGGCCCTTGCCGGGGCGCTGGTCATTGGCCGGCGCTATCTCAATGGTGACGGGCACAGCGGGCCCTGCAACGTGCCTTACGTGATCCTGGGCGCTTCGCTGCTGTGGTTCGGCTGGTTCGGGTTCAACGCAGGCAGCGCTCTGGCGATCAACGGCCTTGCGGTCAGCGCGATGTTCACGACCAATGTCGCGGCGGCTTTCGCGACACTGAGCTGGATGGTGGTGGACTGGTATCTCAAGGGCAAACCAAGTGCCAGTGGAGCGGCGATTGGCGCGGTCTGCGGCCTCGTGGCGATCACTCCGGCAGCGGGCTTCGTGGATGTGTCGGCGGCGATGGCCATCGGGCTGGTTGCAGGGTTGGTGTGCAACATGACCGTCATTCTGATCAAACGCACCACGCTTGACGACACCCTGGATGTTTTCGCCTGCCACGGCGTGGGCGGTATCTGGGGAGCGATAGCAACGGGTATCTTCGCGAGCACCGTGATCAACCCGGCGGGAGCCGACGGTCTGCTGCATGGCAATCCGATGCAGGTGGTCATCCAGGCAGCCGCTGTTCTCGCTGCGGGAGCGTGGGGTTTCGGCGGATCATGGGTGGTGCTCAAGGTCCTGGATGCGGTGATGGGCTTGCGTGTTACACCGGAGGAAGAGGAACTGGGCCTCGATGTCAGCCAGCATGGCGAGGCCGCATACACGCTGCAGTTTGACTGAGCGGGGCCCAACCATGCGGGTGATGGAGCAGGGCCCGGCGATGGAGGCCGGGCCCTTTCTGATTCAGCTGCAGGCTGGATAAAGCAGCCCGTCTATCCCTCACTATTGGTGAGCGTCTGGCAGTTGGCGCCGTTGCCATCCGGCAAGACCGGGCCGGATAGGTCCGGCGTGTCGTGCCGACGCGCTGTCCTGTGTGTCCCATCCGAAGGATCTACGGCTGCGCATTCACGGAGAGCCCGAGTTAGAACGGTGCGAGCTTCTCCGGCTTGTTGACGGCCCTGCACATGCGCTCATGGAGGGTGCAGTAATTGGTGACGTTCGCGCCCGGCGCGATAATCTCATCCACCTGGGCCATGTCATCGGGCTCGAGGACTACCTCGCATGCCCGGAGGGCGGACTGCATGTGCTCAACTGTGCGCGGGCCGCAGATAGGCGCGGTAACTCCCGGGCGGTGCATGAGCCAGGCGAGGGAAAACTCGGCGAGACTGATGCCCTTCGCCTCAGCCAGAGGAATCAGCGCCTCCACGAGGTCCAGGCTCTCCTCGGTGTAGCGGTTGTGCCCATCCTTCTGGCCGACTTCCTTGAACTTGTGGCCCTCCGGGGCGGGCTGGCCTTTGCGGTAGACGCCGCTGAGTACTCCGCCGGCCAGGGGGCCGAAGGGCACGAGGCCGATCCCGTGGCGCATCGCGGTCCAGACCAGGTCGCGTTCCACCCGGCGGTCACTCAGGTTGTATGCGGGCTGTTCGGCGATGATGCGTGGCCACCCGTGCTTGTCGGCGAGCCAGAGGGCTTCCATGATCAGCGTCACGGGCCATTTCGAGCACGCGCAGTAGAGGATCTTGCCCTGCCGGACCAGGATGTCGAGGGTATCCAGGGTCTCGTCAATGGGCGTGTCGATGTCGGTAATGTGCAGGTAATACAGGTCGATGCGGTCGGTCTGCAGGCGGCGCAGGCTGGCTTCGACAGCGCGAGTGAGATGGTAGCGGCTGGCCCCGCGATCATTGGTGCCCTTGCCCATGGTGGCGACGCCTTTGGTTGCCAGGACAATGTTGTCCCGCTGTCCGTTGGCTGCGATGGCCCTCCCGGTGATCTCTTCGGATACCCCGCGGGCGTACACGTCGGCGGTGTCGATAAAGTTGACGCCGCCTTCGATGCCCACGTCGATGATGCGGGCAGCCTCCGCCTCGTCTGTGCTCACCCCAAAGTTCATGGTGCCCAGACAGAGCTTGGACACCCGCATCCCACTGCGTCCCAATTGGCGATACTCCATGGTTTGCGCCTCCAGCGACGGCCCCGGAAGGGCCGATGGATTGCCGGCTTCACGGCGGAAGCACCTTCTCCCTGCGCGAAGGTATTCCTGCAGGCCACGTGGAATAGCTCCTTGATCGGGCGGGCCAATCGGGGTGACCGTAGGCCCCGGGCTGACCTCGCACCGCAAGTACAGGAGGAGACAAAATCGATGGAAGCAGCGAAGACAACCTTTGCGCTGTACTTTGGGAACCGCGGCATGTTCCCGGGCTCGCTGATGGCTTCGGCGCGCCAGGAGATGGTGGCGATCCTCAAAGGAATGGGCCACGACGTGCTGCTGATGGACGAGTCGGCCACGCGCTTCGGCGCCGTGGAAACGCCGGAAGAGGGCCGCATCTATGCGAAGTTCCTCGAGGAGAACAAAGGCAAGTTCGGCGGGGTGATTCTCACGCTCCCGAATTTCGGGGATGAGAACGGGGCCATGGCAGCACTGAAGAACGCCGGGGTCCCGATCTTCATTCACGCCTACCCGGACGACCTGGACAAGATGGCTCCGGAGCTTCGCAGGGACGCCTTCTGTGGCAAGTTCTCCATCATGGACGTCTTCTGGCAGGCGGGTATCAAGTACACCATCGCCAAGCCGCACACTGTCTCGCCGCACAGCGACCGGTTCGCGGCCAACATCGACTTCTTCGACCGGGTCTGCCGTGTGTATGGCGGCATGAAGGACATGGTTCTGGGTGCTGTGGGCGCGCGGACTACCGCCTTCAAGACCGTGCGTTTCGACGAGGTCACGCTCCAGCGCCACGGGATCACGGTCGAGGCGTTCGACCTGTCCGACGTGTTCAAGCGCATGGAGGACATTGCCTCGGGCACTCCGAAGCTCAATGACAAGATCGCCCGGCTGCGGAGCTACACCTGCTGGGAGGGTGTGCCGGAGGACCGCCTCGAGCAGATCTCGCGCCTGGGCGTTGTGATCGATGACATGGTTGAAGAGTACCGGCTGGACTGCATCGCCCTGCGCTGCTGGGTGGAGCTCCAGGCACAGCTTGGCATCTCCCCGTGCGTGCTGCTCAGCGAGATGAATGACCGCGGAATTGCTGCTTCGTGTGAGGTGGACGTAGGCAATGCAGTGGCCATGCACGCCCTGAAGCTGGCCACCGGTCAGCCGGCGACGTGTCTGGACTGGAACAACAATTACGCGGATGAGGACGACAAGTGCATCCTGTTCCACTGCGGGCCGGTGCCGCAGTCGCTCATGGCCGGACCGGGCAGGATCACCGACCATGCAATCCTGCGTAATGTGGTGGGCGAGGGCTGCGCTTTCGGGTGCAATGTGGGCCGGATCGCGCCGATGGACTTCACCTTCGCCAGTAGTCTCACTGCCGAGGGCCGCGTCAAATTCTACGTGGGCGAGGGTAAGTTCACCAAGGACCCGATCGCCGAGGACTTCTTCGGCTGCGCCGGCGTGGCGCAGATCGAGAACCTGCAAGACGTCTTGTACTTCGTGGGCAAGAACGGCTACCGGCATCACGTCAGCTGCGCGCCGGGGCACGTGAAGGCTGCAATGGTTGAAGCCTTCAAGAACTACCTGGGGTATGACGTGGCGGTGCTGTAGTGCTGACTTGCCGTACCAGGGGGTGCATCGTGGCGGCATTGAGAGTCATGCTCGTGACCATGGCGCTGACGGTCGGGTCGATCCCGGCCGTCAGCGCTGCCGTTTTCCAGGACCCGGTTGGTGACTTCGACGGGCCCGACGTGGTGTCGATCGACACGCGCATAGAGGGCCGGAGCGCGATCTTCACCATCAGTTACGCGGAAGAAGCAATCGGGATGGGCTGGGGCGTGGGTGGCACGATTCACATCGACTCCGACCAGAACCCCGCCACAGGTCAGGAGGGGGCGCCGGGTTTCGAGGCCCAGATCACCTTCAACGTGAGCGAACTCGTGGCTCTCGGGCAGGTGGACGTGTTCGCGGGGCCAGGCGAAGGACGCCAGCTGCAGGTCAGTGCGGACGCCGGCAACGGGACGAATCTGCGCTTCAATCCCCGGCAACTGGAGATCACAGTGCCGCTGGATATCCTCAGCGCCCGCGGGGATTTCGATTACCTGCTCTACTCTACCTCGATTTTCGGCTCAACAGACAGCAGAGACAGGGTTCCTGACGCAGGAGTGGTCCGCGCCTCAACCGGCCAGGCAGTGAACGCCGGGGCACCTGCCGCAGAGGGAGCGGCCGAGCGCGTGCTCGAATGGCCTGCCGCCGGGAGGCAGCCCCATCTGGTTCGACGCGTGACTACGGCGATCCGGGGGAACAGTGCGGTCTGGAAAGTGGAGTTCACCCGAGACCTGCCTGTGGGCATGGCGGACTACTACAACACGGTCTACATGTCGATCCTGCTGGACATCGATCGGAGTCTGGCCACCGGCATCGACACGGCCAATGTGCCATTGCTCCCCTTCGGCCCGGACCGCAACCTGCAATGCACCCTCATGGGCGGCTCGGCTTCAGTCAGCTTCGTTCGTGGGATCGGCCAGTTCGGCGAGCGCCTCACCGGGGGTGTGGCGCCTGGCGGGAGCGACCTGCGGGTGACCTTCGACCGGCGGACCGCGACCGTGGAAGCGCCCCTCGCGCTCCTGCAACTCAATGGCCCTGCCTTCGACTGGATGCTGTCTGTCTGGACAACCGGGCAGCCAGTAGAGTGCTTCCTGGAGACCGCTATCGCCTTCGATACCGGCGAACCCCGGCGCTCAGTGCCCTTCCCCGCACAGGCCTCCCTGGTTCCCGACAACCCGGACGATGCGAGAGCCCTGGTAGTGAGCGCACCGGGCGTGCCCTCTATCGTTGTGGACCAGCCTAACGCCATACCCAACATGGAGATGCTGGAACTCCAGGCAGCATTGACTGGCGAGTACCTCTTCGCCCGGGTGCGGTACAACCGGCCCGTGGTTCCGCAGGCCGAGTATTTCACCTCGCTCTTCATCGATGTGCCCGGCCCCCCCGCCCGGAGCTATGCGATGTCGATGAACTGGGACATCAATCTGGGCGGGCAGGCGATCCTCTTCGAGGTCGGTCCGAACGCCGCGGATACTGGAGTTCACCTCAACCAGTGCCTTGCTGCGCAGGGCAGCGACGCCTGGGTGCTGCTGCCATTGGAGATACTCGGCCGGCCCGCTGCCCGGGCCGTGACACTGCGCGCGGAAACTCGAGAGATGAGGTTCGGATCTTCCGGAGCCCCGAAGCAGTTCAGCACCTACCCGGGCATCACCATCCGGATGCCTCCACGAGCGGCCGAGAGCTACTGCGATCGCATTCCGGACAAGGGCACCATCGATCTTCAGGCGCAATGACGCTTCTCAGCGCTGGTCTGGCCGGTATGCCTCGATAAGTGCCGCGTTGTCCAGGTCCCCCAGGCCACGGGCGATGAGGCTCTCGAGCAACTGCGCATGGACGCGCTCCAGGGGAAGGTCCACGCCGGCACGTTCGCCCTCATCGAGAATGAGGCGCACATCCTTGGCGTGCTGGACGATGCGCGAGGCCGGCGCGTAGTTGCCCTCCACCATGCGCCGGCCTTTCATGTCCAGCACCCGCGAGTACGCGGCGCTCTCGGCCAACACCTCCAGCAGTGTCTGCCCATCCAATCCCGCCCCGAGGCCGAATGCGAGGCCTTCCGCCAGCGCCGCACGGTTCAGGCCCATGACAAGGTTGACGATGAGCTTGCCCAGGCATCCGGCTCCGACAGGCCCGACGCAGAAGACTCTCGCGGCGAACGCCTGGACCACGGGCAAATAGTCGGGCTCCACTTCCCGGTTCAGGTTCCAGTCTTCGTCTCCCACCAGTGCCGTGGCCCGGCCTTCAGCGATGTCTTCGCTGGACCCTGAGAGGGTGCAGTCAATGAAACGCACGCTCTGCTTCGCGAGGGCTTCTGCGTTGGCGACGGCATCCGAGGGCCGTCCGGTAGTAGTGTCGATGACGAGAGAGCCTGCCGGGATCCACTTTGCGATGCCATCCGGGGCGAAGAGGACTTCGCTGACGACATCGGAATCCGGCAGACTGATGAGGATCGTTCCACCTGCCGCCGCAACCGCCCCGGCATGCGGCGCAATTTCGGCACCCCGAGCCTGGGCATCCTCCCGCGCCTGCGGGTTGATGTCATACCCGAGCACGCTGTAGCCCGCCCCGGTCAGCCGCTCGACCAGCGCCTTGCCCACTAGCCCGAGTCCGATCAGTCCAATCTGCCGCGACATGCGCATGCCTCCCGTATCAGAACTCCACCCGAATCAGCTCGGCCCAACCCGGCGCCAGCCAGAAGCCCGCGTGCGTGTCCCCAGGCGGGCGCGCGTCACCGGATGCCAGAACCTCTTTACCGTCGTAGCCCAGCATATACCAGGCTTTCGGTTCTCGGTGGAAGGTGAGGTGCGCCTGGGTGGAGTGCCGCGGACTGCGATTCACCACCATCACCCAGTCGCGGTCCTGTGGGTCCTTGAACTCGCCCACCACGAACTCACCGTCGCTCTGATCGCCGTGGATGCTCTTGGCCACGCCGCAACCATCAGGCAGCCGTGATCCTTCGGGGGCATCGGGCCAGTGGAACACCCGCACAGACCGCAGGCCCAGGTAGACGCGCTCGAAGCGTGCTCGGAAATCTCGGTGCAGATCGCGCAGCATGTACCAGCGTTCGGAGCGCTCGCCGTGGGCGTCAATGGGCGCGTCGCGGTAGTTGCATGTCAGGGGCGTGTACCACGTGAAGTAGAGAATGCCCCGGCAGCCGTAGGCCAGGGATGTGTAAATCTGCCAGCGCATATCGTCCTTGCTCGGCGCGCGGTAGCGAAAATGCGGGGTGGCCAGGACGATGTTCCAGAAGGGGATGTTGTGACGTAGAGATGCATCCCGCATGTATTCGAGGTTTTGGAAGTACAGCGGGTTCTCATAGGGCCCTTCCATCATCTGGCAGTAGCAGTCGTAGCTCAGCTGGGTCGCGCCCGAGGCCTCGACAAAACGGTCCAGATACTCGGGCCAGCTTCCGAACCCATAACGTTCGTGGATGTTGCCGTGGAAGGGGAACTGGTTGATGAAGGGAAGCTTGTCGGGCGCGAGTTCCAGCATGATCCGGTGGGCATCGCAAACGGCGCGAAGGACGCCCTTGGGTGGCTCGTCGCGCAGGTAATAGCCGCGCACGCCGGGGTGGTGGCCGAAGTCCCGGACGGCCTCCTCGGCGCGTCGCCGGTAGTCATCGGGCAGAGGGGTGCGGCTCTCCCAGTCTCCGCCGGGCACCCGCGTGCGAGGGTCCAGTAGGATCGCCTCCATGCCCCGTTCCGCGCAGGCGTCCAGCACCCAGCGCAGTTTACCCTTGTGGGCCGGCGTGTCTCGGTAGCGCGGAGACTGGGGGACGGTAATGCCCGCCTCCGCCCAGTCATCCAGCGAGCTTTCGGTGCAATCTTCAATGTCAAGGGAATGCCAGAAGCCGAAATCGAAACGCTGATCGCTCATGGCGCTTGCTCCCTTCCCGGGTTTGTGCGAATATGCAGAGGTTTTCCTCGAGACGCGGGGAATCCTGCCTGGGCTGAACCAATCGACGAAGACAGTGAGATGTTCTCGGATGCGCTATGTGTTGGGCCTCGACGGTGGCGGTACCAAGTGTGACGCTGTACTGATGGCCGAAGACGGAACGGTGATGGGGTGGGGAAGAGGTGGGCCGACCCACGGCCTGTATGTTGGCCCTGACGTGCCTATCCAGTCGCAGAAGGACGCGATCCTCGGCGCAACGGGCGGTTCGCCGCCCCCTCTGAGCCGCATCGCCGGCCTGGGTCTCGTGGGACACCTGCACCAGTGGCTGAACCAGGATTTGTGCGCGGAGCAGTTCGTGCCCTGTGGCGAGGCGGATATGGGCCTTGCCACCGCACTGACTACCCATGGCATCCTGGTGCTGTCCGGGACGGGGAGTTTTGTGCACGGTCGCACTCCGGACGGTCGGCACATGCACCTGGGCGGCAACGGCCCGATAATTGCCGACGAGGGCAGCGCGTATCACATCGGCATTCTCGGGATTCGTGCGGCTTTCCGCTCGAAGTACTCCGAAGCGCGCCGCACGTCCCTGCGCGAAGCCGTCCCGAAGGCCATGGGTGTGGCCGGGTTGCGCGAGGTCTTTCACCTGCTGTACATTGACCGGGTCGGGCGGACGCAGATCGCGGCTGTCGCCCGCGCGGTGGATATGGAGGCCGAGAAAGGCGACCGTGTCGCCGCTCAGATGCTGCGCAAGGCAGCCGATGAGCTTGGCGAACTGCTGGTCGAGGTCATCACCGAACTGGATATGACGCGGTCAGACGCATACATGGTGGCCACCGGCAGCGTGGCCCAGGGATCGCGTATCTTCTGGGATCGCCTCTGCGAAATTGCGGCAGGGGTGGCGCCGGACATCCGGCCCGTGCAGCCGAAGGTGCGGCCCGTTGTGGGCGCGTGCCTCATGGGGCTGAAGGCGCTGGAAGTGCCCTGGACTGAAGCACTGCTGGAGCGCATCATCGAGACACAGGAACCGTTCCTCGCCCGGCTGCGGAGCGAGGCTGAAGACAGTAACCACCAACAGACTCCCCGGGAGTGAGACCATTGCTGGCCCTGGATCTGCTCAACAGTTTCCGCAAGTGCTTTGACGCCATTGAGAAAGACCAGTTCGCGCTGATCGATCAGTCGGCGGAGATGATCGCCGAATCCGTAATGAACGGCGGCGCGTGGCATGTACATGACACCGGGCACATCATCGACCGCGAGCTGATACACCGTGGAGGCGGCCTGATGCTCATCCGTCCCTTCCGCTGGTCGTTTTCGGTGGAGGACCCAGTTCCGGCCTGTTTGCGCAACCGGCCGCCGGCGGATCCGGATTACGACGTGGCGAAGGAAACCGTGCGCCTGGCTGTGCATGCATCGAATCTTCGGGCCGGCGACGTCATCACCATCGGCTCTGTGAGCGGCCGATCATTCCCCCAGATCGAGCTTGCTCTGCAGTGCCGGGAGATCGGCTGCAAGGTGATCGTTATCTCGTCCCACAATTACTCGACCCAGGTGGAGCCGAAGCACCCGTCCGGCAAGCGCCTGTTCGAGTGCGCCGATATCTTTCTCGACAACCTCGCTCCGCTGGGCGACGGACACATGCAGGTCGAGGGCTACGACGTCCCCCTGTTCCCGCTCTCGGGGATCAATGCAGCGATGATAATGTGGATGATCGCCGCAGGCGTCGTGGAGAAGATGAACGCCAAAGGTGCTCAGCCCCAGATCTGGAAGAGCGCGAACATCGACGGCGGCTCTGAGCGGAACCGGCAGGTTGAGACCGAGATTGTGGACAGGGTGGGGTATTGATGGCTACGCTTGCGTATATCAGGGCCGTTGAGGAGGGCCTCGAGCGAATCCGTGAGACCCAGCAGGAGGCAATCTACCGGGCGGCGGAGATGGTGGCTGAAGCCATTGTCGACGGCCGGCAGGTCTTCAGTTTCGGCGCATCCCATTCCTTCATGCTGACCGAAGAGATGGTATACCGTACCGGCGGGCTGATGCTCATCAATCCGATCACGCCTCACGGGATGAACCTCTCGGTACGCCCGCTGACCATGACCTCCCAGCTTGAGCGGCTGGAGGGTCTGGGGGAAGTGCTCCTGCGCAACAGCCCGGCGCGGGAGGGAGATGTGCTCATCCTGGCCTCCACCTCAGGGCGGAATGCGGTGGTGCTGGACATGGCCATCGCGGCGCGGGAGATGGGTGTGAAGACCATCGGCATCACGGCCATGGACTACTCGCGGAACGTCACCAGCCGGCACTCCAGCGGCAAGCGCCTGTTTGAGTTGGCCGACCTGATTATCGACAACTGCTCGCCCCTGGGCGATGCGGCGGTGGAGTTCGAAGGGTTCGCTCAGAAATCGGGACCGCTCTCCAGCGTGCTGGGGCTGACTGTGGTCAATTGCATTGTGTGCGAGGTCATCGAGCAGCTTCTGGCGAAAGGAGTCACGCCGCCGGTCTTCATCAGCGCCAATGTGGAGGGCGGCGACGAGCACAACGCGAAGGTACTGGCCGAGAATGCGGGAAGGATCCACTACATGTAGGGACCTCGAGTCTGAGCTCCGACTCGAACTGCAAGGTCAACCCTCATGACGGGCGGATCAACTTCCCGGGCGAGCCATATCCGAATACCTACTACCACAACGGTGTCTGGCGAGCCCACAACGAGGGTGCGAACTTCACGTTCTGCGATGGCCACGCCAAATGGATGAACTCGTTGAAGTATTATCTATGGACGGCGATCGACGATGCGGAAACCGCGAAGTGGCCCACGGAACCGTAGACAGGTAACGAGCACAGACCTGGCGACCGGACTACCCGGTCCCCCACAATTCCACCGACGAGGATGATGCGAAAGTGGCCTGCAACAGCAATGATGCCTATGCCGTCTTGTGCGACCAGCTCGCCCATCGGGGCGTAGACGTTGACGACGTGAAGGCGAAACTCAAGGCGCAGCAGATCGAGACCCCGAGTTGGGCTTACGCGGACGGCGGCACCCGTTTCAAGACCTTCAAACAGCCGGGAGCGGCGGTGACGTACCAGGAGAAGTTCGCGGACGCCGCCCAGGTCCACAAGTTCACCGGCATCTGTCCCAGGGTCGCGGTCCATGTGCTTTGGGACTTCGCCGATGTGGAGATCTCCCAGGTGACCGCCTGCGCCGAGTCGCTTGGCGTGAAGGTCGGGGCGATCAACCCCACGCTGTTTGAGCAGGACGAGTATATGTACGGGTCCATCGCCCACCCCTGCCCCAAGGTAAGGCAGAAGGCCGTGGACCACATGCTCGAATCCGTGGACATCGGGCGCCAGGTGGGCTCTGACTTCCTGAGCCTGTGGTTCGCCGACGGCACCAATTATCCGGGCATGGATGATTTCATGGAGCGCAAGCACCGGGTGCAGGAGTGCCTGAACACGGTGTATGCGGCCATGCCCGACAGTATGATCATGGGCATTGAGTACAAATTGTTCGAGCCCGCTTTCTACCACACGGACATCGCCGACTGGGGGATGGCCCTGAAGTTCGCCGAGCGCTGCGGGCCCAATGCGAAGGTCCTCGTGGATCTGGGACACCACCCGCGAACGGTGAACATCGAGCACATCGTGGCCAATCTTATCGACGAGGGCCGGCTGGCAGGATTCCACTTCAACAACGCCCGCTATGCCGACGATGACCTGACCTTCGGCTCCGTCAATCCCTACGAGGGCTTCCTGATCTATAACGAGCTGGTGAAGGCCGAAGCGGCAGACCCTGAGCTGGACATCGCCTATATGATCGACCAAAGCCACAATGTAAAGCCGAAGATCGAAGCGATGATCCAGACCGTGGAACACATTCAGTACACCTATGCAAAGGCCCTCTGTGTAGACCGCAAGCGGCTTCAGCAGGCGCAGTCGGAACTGAACATCGTAGACTGCGAGAACGTGCTCACCCAAGCTTTCTTCACCGACGTGCGTCCTTTGATCCACGCGGTGCGCGAGGAAATGGGGCTGAACCCCGAACCGCTCAAGGCCTATCGGGAAAGCGGATACCAGGCGAAGATCGAGCAGGAGCGGGGCATCCGCAGCGGCGGCGGCGGCCTGGGCTAGTGTGAGTTGGCATCTGCCGCGGGGAAGGAAAGCGCCTTTCCCGCGGCGTTCAGCACGCTAGAGCAGAGATGAAACTGCCCTGTGGAGGGGGTGATTTTAGCTAACATTCAGCGGAACGTAGCAGTTTGGACAACATTGCGATAGAAGGAGGTCGAACCGCCGTGCGCAGGGGTTTCACGCTGATTGAGCTGTTGGTCGTGATCGCCATCATCGCCATTCTGGCGGCCATCCTTTTCCCGGTGTTCGCCAGAGCGCGCGAGAAAGCTCGCCAGGCAAGCTGCTCCAGCAATCTCAAGCAGATTGCACTGGCAACTCTCATGTACAATCAGGATTACGATGAGCGCTACATGTACGAGGTATGGTGCAATACCGGCAACCCAGCCTGCCCGAACATGTGTTGGAGCGAGATTGTCAGGGACCGCGAGGGACTCATCTTCCCATATTTGAAGAACAAGCAAATCCTCTACTGCCCCAGCTGGGAAGGGTGGCCCACCTATGGCTACAACAAGCTGCTGGCTCGGCAGAAGGACGGCGCTATCAGCCAGCCGGCGCGGACGGTCATGTGGGCTGACTCGGGCGGCATTCGCTGGTTCCCCTACTCGGTTGCGGGCGGCTGCTGCTTCGGTGGTCAGGCTTGGCACCATCGCATCGGCACCTGCGCCGAAGAGGGCAGCAAGGATGGCCCGCACAATGAGGGGGCCAATATCGCTTTCTGCGACGGGCACGTGAAGTGGCAGAAGATCGCGTCGATCCCCAACGAGGATGATGACGCCCAGCCGCTGTACATCCGGCCGCGCTAACCTGACCGTGCCCAGTAGCTCGGCCCAAGTCCGAGCCAACGCATCTCTGGAGGTGTCGTGACGTGAAGCAGAGCGTGTCGCCGGTCGTCGTCGCTATCGTAGTTGTCGTGGCAATCGTGGTCATCGGGATCATCTACAAGATGACCATGGGTAAGTCGTCCACGCCGCAGCCGGCCGAAGGCATGGTTCCTCCGGCCGGAGGGTATGGCCAGGGCATGCCGCCGGGAGGCATGCCGGGCGGCGGCACGGGTGGTAGCTCGGCACCCATGCAGCCCGGTCGCGGACCGTCTCCCTCCAGGTAGCACCACCAGGTCACAACCGTTGCGCAAGCGACAGGGGCGCGAAGCAGTGGGATGCTTCGCGCCCCTGTGGATTCACGCTCCGTTGTCGCCGGTAGCAGTGCTTACTCGAGATCGCACTTGTTGTTGCGTCGGAATGTATAGCCGCGGAATGCCTGGGTCTCCGGCAGCAGGTAGGACACCCAGTAGGCGCCTCCCACAACCAGTGACCCGCCGATGATGTTCCCAAGCGTGGACGGGATGAGGTTGCGGAAGATGAAATTGCTCATCGTAAGCGCGTCGGCGACCCCGTCGGGGACGCTGGCCGCCACCGATTTCAGCGCGATCCCCATCGGGATGAAGTACATGTTGGCGACGCAGTGCTCGAACCCGCAGGCCACAAAGGCGGTAATCGGGAACAGGATCGCCAGGATCCGGTCGGTGTTGGTGCATGCCCCATAGCAGAGCCATACCGCGAGGCAGACCAGGGCGTTGCACAGGATGCCTCGGAAGAAGACCTGCCCCCAAGTGAGGGAGCACTTGGCGGCTGCGATCTTCATTGCTGTTTCCCCCACGCCGCCACCGGACAGGGTGTCCTGGCCCGAAGCAACCACGAGATATACCAGGAGGATCGAGCCGATCAGGTTGCCTGCGTAGACGATGGCCCAGTTGCGGAGCATCGACCGGGTGTGGACGCGGCCGCTGAGCCAGGCCATGGTGATCAGGGTGTTGCCGGTGAAGAGCTCCGCTCCCCCGACTACAACCAGAATGAGGCCAAGGCAGAAGCATAGTCCACCCAGTGACTGCTGTATCCCGAAGGGCAGCGTGTTGCCGGTCTTCATGATGGTGAAGAAGTTGGCGGCGAACCCGATATAAACGCCCGCCATGATACCGAGGAACAGGGTGGGGATGAACCCTAGTCTTGCCTTGGCCTCACCACTCTTCAGCGCGCGGGCCGCCAGTTCCGGCCCTCCGCAAGGGGTGGGAACCGGGGAGACGGGATCAGTGGAGCACATTGGCACGGCCTCCAGGATCAGTCAGTCATGTCGAGCCGGCGCAATCGCCAGCCGGTGTACTGTACAGGCATGTCTTCAGTTGATTCTACAGTGACCGTCAACGCGCACGGGCTCCCGAGTTCGAAATGGAATGTGGTGCGTTGCCACTGAAAGTGGGTCTCGGGTGTCAGTCGGTACAGCTCTCTTTCGCCATCCGAGAGCGTCAGGCGCGCGCGCCAGTCGGGGCGACTCGATGCCGAGAGCCGCTCCGGCGCGTAGGCACGCGCGAAGAAGGATATCTCATACCGCCCGGATTGGAGACCCTCAACAGTTTGCTCCCACGCAGAGGTTCCCGCAGCCTCAATGCAGCAGCCTCCCGGCACCGCGAGACAACCCGAACGGCGCAGCACGCAGAACGTTACGCCCTTCGCCTGCTCAGGCGCGTATCTTCGAAGCCGGAAGCTGCCATCTGCCTCCACTCCTGAGATGATGTAGCGCCCGGCGAAGTTATTGTCCTCATGGTCGACCTGGAGAAAGTCCAGAGGGCGCACCATGCCGGTCGCAATTGGATCATCTGGTCGGAACAGGTCGATGCGGCGGTCCTGCATGAACGCTCCAGTGCCCTGCGCCACCACCCGTGCGGGCAGATAAAGTGCGCCATCCCCGCTGGGATGCCAGCCCGCCGGGAGCACTCCGTCCGTCTCGGTGAGGGCACCGTTCACCAGAAGATTGCTCGGGTCATCGCTCCAATGGATTTCCTCCTCGGCGGGCCAGTGGATCCATGTCGCCGGGGAGGGAAGCTGTTCCGTCGGCCCGGTCACATCGACCTCCAGGCTCGCGTAATCCAGCTTCACGCCCTGCGACGAGTTCAGGCACAGAATTGCTTCGCCCGTTTCTCCATCCCGGAGAAGCGGGACGCGGACATTGACGGAGCCCGGCCCGAAAGTGCCCAGACGTTCCCATGCGCTGTGAGCTTTCCCGTCTCTTCTGGCGGCCAAGACTATGCATTCCGAGCCCAGCACCAGCCGCGCGGTTGCCTGAACAACCGGCGCAGGCCGGGCGGCGCAGAAGGAGAGCACCAACGCCGGGCCGCCATTCAGCATTTCGCCATCGGCGGCCTCGATCAGTCCATACTCATCCCGCACACGGATGGCGTTCAAATCGAAGTGGTTCTCGTCCGGCGTGTTGGCAGCCGAGTAATCGGGCTGGCTTGTGGTAAGCGGTGTCCATTCTGTCTTGTCCCTGATTGGACCGGGCTCAACGGACGGCGCGCGCCAGGCCGTGAGCGAGCGCGGGGGAATGGCGATACCCAATTCCCGGAGTATGTGCAATATTGCCTGAACGATGGGCGCTGATCCGTCCGTCGTCGGATGCACCGTATCCGCCCAGACCGAGACGCAGTGCTCGTCCAGCTGCATCAGCGCGGTGAAGATGTCGGCGTAGGGGATCGAGTGTTCGCGGCAATACTGGGCCAGGTCACGGGCGCGAACCGCAACGTTCCTGTTGCTTCCCGGGTGCGTGCCGCCTTTCTCGCGGTCCATGTAAGGCACGCCGCTAAGGAAGATGGGCTGTGCACCGAGTTCGCGCGTCCGGCGCGCGATCTCATGGATGTTCGCCAGAAAATCATCCGACGTCTTGCCGGCATCGTTGACCGAGTACATGAAGCAGACCCAGTCCGGCCGCTGCTCGACGATGCGCGCTCGCCAACCCGGCTCGATGGCGTAGTCGGACCCTTCGAAGTCCTCGACGGCCGGCTCGACGATCCAGAGGCTGACCTCGCGCTCCGCCTGGTTTCTCACCTCGATGCGGTCGATAGTGTACTGGTGGGCCCCCAGACGTACTTTTTGCCCCGGGTAAGGTCCAGCATACCAGCTCACGCCGCTCCCGCGGACCTCATGCTCCCCTTTGCTGATGGAGGCAGTTCCGCCACTGGTCTCGAAGAGCAGATGATGGGTATTGGTGCCCCCAACGGCGGTATTGATGACCCGCAGTGGCAGCAGCCGGGCCACCAGTTGCGGGTAGTCCGTGGCGCCTACGCGCCCGCAGGTCTGCGAATCGCCGGTGAACACGATGCGCGGCATGGAGTTGGCGTCGATGGTCACGGTTTCGGCCTGCGCGGAGGCTGCCAAGAGCATCGCCCCGGCGAGACAGGATAGGAGCAGCACTGAGACCTCCTGGATTCTGCGGTGGCCGGCTACCGGGCCGCCGTGATCACCAGCGTTTCGCCGGTGCCAATGGTCACCGGCGCCTCGAACACCAAGACGCGGCGCTTGCCGGCTTTCTTCACCCTGCATGCGATCTCGCGCCGGCCCAGCTTCGCCGTAACGGATGCGGCCGGATCGAAGGCGAGTGTGAGCGTCTGGACATCCAGAGTTCCGTAGTCCACGCGCAGGCGAATTGTGGTCTTCTCGCCGGTCTTCTGGCTGTACACCCCCCAGCCGGAACCCACGCAGAAGAAGCACCGGAAGTCTTCGGGATGGACGCGTGGCGCAAAGCCGATGCGCTTTTCGGGCGCGGAGTAAGAGAATCCGGACAGCGCGGTGAGCACCGCGTAACTGGCCATGGAGCGGGAGTAGTGGTGGCCGCATTCGAACTCGTCCCACGGGTTGCGGCGCTCTCCGGTGTGACGGTCGCGCACGCCGCGGACGATGGCCAGGCCCTCTCTCACGAACCCCTCGTAGATGAGGTGGCTCGCGACCTGGTACTCGATCCCGCACCAGACCTCGTCGCAGAACCAGAATGCATAGCCGGGTCTTTCGCCACGCGGCCAGGTGGCGATGAGCAATCCGGCCTCATCGTTGAGCGCGTAGATGCGCAGGGAGCAGAAGTGGTCGGACAGGTCAGGCAGCCAGTTATACCGGAAGATGGACCGTAGGGCCCTGCGCACATTGTCGCGCTTATACAGGTAGCCCAATCCCAGCATTTCCGCGTACCACTGGCCGATGAGCTGGTCAGACAGGCAGCCCCTGCCGAACTGCCATTTGGGCCAATCGGGGAAGCGGTCGTCTGGGCCGCCGCCGCCCATGCACAGGTCTTTCAGGTGCTGTGGCCAACCCTCGTTGGCCTGCGGATTCACGATCTGCTCATAGTATTCGCCGTTGAACATGCGCTGGTCTGTGAGTGCCGATCCGCTCTCGAACAGCGCACGATACTCCGCGGCCTTGTCCGGTTCGCCGAGGTAGCGGGCGACTTCCTCGGCGGCTCGCAGCGCGCCGAGGTACAGACTACCGCACATGCTGTTAGCGCCCCACCACTCCATATCATAGGTGTTGTGCTGCATGCCTTCCATGAGCCCGTCGCGGTCGGCGTCCCAGTACTTCCAGGCGAACTCCAGGGCGCGCTTCATGCTGGGCCAGATCATGCGCAGCCAGTCGTCGTCGCCGGAGATGAGCCACTCACGGTAGACCTGGATGACCGTACCCAGTTGCCCGTCCGCTGCGGGGTGGAAGCGGTCGGTGCCCTTCGTGCCCAGCGGCAGGGGCATCCGGAAGCACACGAATCCGTCCTCCAGCATGGAGTTGTTCCAGTCAGCTTCGCGCTGGGACCGCTGGAGCCTGGGGAACAAGTATGGCAGGGCCTGAGCGTAGTTCCAGACGTGAGTGCAGGAGCCCTCGCAGCAACCCACGGTGTCGCTGCAGCCCTCGAAACCGTAGAAAGTGCCGTCCGTGAGGCGCAGGCAGGTGTTGGTGCGCAGGATCGAGATCTGGCTGCTTACGGCGTCGAGCACATGTGTGGGCAGCGTGGTCTCGAACAGGGAGTCGTGGTAGCGCCGGGTCTCGTCGTAAAGGCGGTCGAACTCGGAGAGCGTGTACTTCGCGGCATCCCAGGCTTCCGACCAGCGGGTGGCATACCAGTTTTTCCAGGTCGCACCCGTGTCACAGCCCTCGCACTTCGCCCAATGCTCAAAGTTCGGGAAGCTCCAGGCAAGGATGAAAGGCACGGTCACGGATGCGCCCGGAGGGAGGTCGAGGTCCACGCCGACGGTGCCGGATTCCGCGCCCCCATCCCGCACCGGGGGCCACTGGTCATTCCAGGCGATTGCCTCCCAGAACTTGAGAATGCGGCCGTCATGCCAGCGCGGCCAGACCCAGGCGTTGGGGGCCGGAGTGGTCAGTGCGATGGTGCCGAAAGCGGGGTGATCCGGGTCATGCGCGGTGGTTCCCAGTAACAGACCGGTGAGACCGTCGGCCTCGCGCGCCTCATTGGTGCGGCCCTCATTGCCGCCGATGATGTTGGTGAGATTGCCCAGCACTGAAATCCTGAGCTTGCGGCTGGTGCGGTTGGTAAGGGTGTACAGGAAGATCGCCACGGGAATGCCCGAGTCGTCCTCGTTCAGGGGAATGAAGGGGTTGAAGGCGAGGAGCTTTGCTTCCACCGGGAAGTCGTCGTCGGAAAGCTCCACTTCGGCGAAGGGATACTCGCCCTTGAAGGTCACGTCCCGGAAATGGGGGAGACCCTCGCCGGAGTCCTTGTGTGCAGTGTGGCCGCCATTGCGATATGTGCCTCCGGCAGGGCCCTGCAGGACCTTGACGCGTGGCTCCTTCTTCCCCTCGACCACGCGCACGGCGAAGAAGGCGTTGGGCATGGTCCTGCCCTTGGCCGGGCGGTTCATGATCTCCCAGTCGCGCAACTGACCCCAGCCGCCGAGACTCACGGTCCCGGTACCGATGCCTCCGAGGGGAAAGGCGATCTCATCGAGTTCGCGGCCGGAGTAGACCTTCTGGGGGCCTTCGGCGAACAGTTCTTCGGGCGAGTAGGGGATCTTGTCTATGGGCATGAGAAGCGAACCCTCCCTGGGTGACTGACTTGGGCGGGAGGGTTCGCTATTGGGGGCGTGTCGGCCTTCGTGGTGCAGGGCGCTTTCTGGAGCGTCATCAGCGGTTGCTCACGGACCCCCCGTCGGCCGTGGTGGTGTTGTCAAGGCGTTCGCGCGCCGTCTGGATCAGGGTGAACATCACGCGATGGGCATCTTCCAGAACTGCTGCCTCCTCCGGCGCGCACTTTCCATATCTCGCCAATGCTCGGGGGAGCAGGTCGTCCACGGCTACCCGGATTCGCCCGAGCAGATTCGACAGCCACACCAATGTGTTTCCCAGGCTCTGAGGTCGCTCAAGTTCGGCCAGCTCAGTCGGTGCGTACTCCAGCGCAAGTTGTCGAAGACGCGTCACTGCTTCGCGCACCGGGGCGAGTATCGTCTCGGCTTCGTGGGGCGGCAGAGGCGCCAAGGGCGCACCGACACCTGTTGGCGAGCGACCCTCGCGCGCCGCCTCATCCATCTGCACCAGGTAGTGAGCAGCCGTGGCATAGACAGATGCGAGGTGCCTTCGTTTGGATCGGCTCAGCTTGACCATTCGCTTATTCGCTCCATCGTGCCGTCGGAGTTCGGTCGCGGATCAGCGCCCTCACCTGCCTTCGCCGCTTGACTCCTCAATCAGTCTTGCCATCCGCTCGCGCTCAGCGTACAGCACCTGCGGGTCGTAGGTGAAATGCGACAGGTCCTGCACCACCTTCGGCGAGACCTCAGCCGCATCCAGGCTCTTGCCCTTTTTCCGTAGCAGGTCACGCAGGAGCAGGTTGTACTCGTAGTCCTCGATGCCGTCGCGAATGTTCTCCAAACGGATCGTTGCCAGCGGACCATTGGGGCCGGCACACATGATGCTCCCGTCGCCATTGTTGATCTGATAACTCGCCGGGTCCCAGTCGGTGCGCGGGCCGCCGGTGATCACCTTCTTGTTATTGGGCCAGCGGTTCACCGCGTAGTAGAGGAACCCGCCCGGGTTGTACTTGGCGGTCATCATGCCCATCAGCAGACGCGCCTCGATCGCCGGCCACTCCACGAACCAGTTGGCGTAGGGGTGCTTCGGCCCGATGCAGATGTACCACCAGATGTCCCGGCCCTGTTCGCGGGCTCTGGCGATGTTGGCCGCGTTGCTGTCGAAATGGGGCGTGAGCGGCACCCAGATGTCCATGAAATGCCCGTTCTTACGGTTCATGCCGAAGGTGGTGTCGTACGCGGTCGTCATGGTCTCGATGTCTGGGAAGATCTCCTTGAGCTTCTCGGCGGTTTCGAAGACGATGTCTAGCTGGCTGCTGGGGCGCTCGTCAAAGCAGTAGATGAAGCACAGGTCGCGCGCCCCGGCGGCATCGACCACGGGCAGGTAGTCCTTGATCCACTGAACGCGCTGGTCGAAGCTCTTCCAGTAGGCTTCGGAGTTGAAGTCGGGCTCCCGGGGAGCGTTGAAGTAGGCCAGGTTGATGGCATTGAGTCCCTTGCTCATCAGGTCCTTCAGCCGCGCGACATCCCACTCCGTCGGCGGCCCGGCGGCGTAGATGTTGTTTGGGTTCAGATGGTATTCCTCAAGCATCCAGTCGTGGTACTTGCGGGTCATGTCGGCGACCTGGTCCTCAGGGTAGAGAGCGCCAAGATGCCCGCGCCAGCTCAGGGCGGTGCGCAAGTGCGTGTGCTTGGGGATGGCGAAGTTGCGCACTCGGCAGCGCACATCAACGGTCTGGGCCTTGGCGCCTGCCGCGGTCACCGTAACCCGCCCGGAGTAGACGCCCGCGGCGGCATCCTCGGGCACGCTCACCGTGACCCAAAGAGGCAGCACCTCGTCGGCGGGGACTTCGGGAACGCTGTCCATGAAGTCCAGCAGAGGGTCGGGCCACCAGCCATTGAAGGGCACCGGGTAGGAGGGCTGCTTTGTCTCCACATATCCCACGAGTCGCACCCTCGCCGGGATGCTCGCGCCTTTGTCGTTGTAAAGGCTTGTGGCGGACCAACGCACGTCGGTGAGGGGATTTGCCACCGGGACGACAATGACCTGGAAGCTCTCGTGTTCATTCCGGGCGCAGGACAACTCGTATTCGTTTCCGAACGCCGAGGCGAACTTGCTCTGCTCGAGGAATACCTTTTGCATGGAGGTCTCGGTGGCGAGGACGAACTGGTCCGCGCCCGCTTTGCGCGCGGCCCGGAGGGCGGCGAGTTTCGGCAGGGTCAGGCGCGTGTCCTCAAGCTCGCGACGTATGCGCACCAGCCGCGCCCTGGCGTCTTTCACGGCATCCCAGGTCTGCAGGTCGCCCGCGGCTGCCGCGTTCAGGACTCGCTCGGTCTGGCCTGCGAGAGTGTCCAGCCAGTCCAACCTCCTCTGCAGCACAGGCGGCAGAGCGCGCACCACGCCGGCGCCATACTGGCGCACTTGCGCTTGAAGGTCTGCGATGTCGGCCAGGAGCGTCTCCGCATTGCCGGGCACGTCCACCGTGAGTCGCAGGTCGTCGACGTAGACGGTGTATGTGCGCTCGGGCCGGGTGACGAAAAAGTGGAGGGTGGCGACATTGCTGATATCGATGGATGCCCCGATCTCATTGAGGGGTATCTGAACCGGCAACTCCTGCCTTGCAGGGACGGAGAAGATCCGGGAATAACGGGCTCCAGTCCGCCCGGCGATGTGGATTTTGATCTCCGCGGGTTGATCGCCGGGGTTGAAGGCGGTGAAGCGGAGAACCTCGAAGGCGGTGAAGTCGCCAGTGGGCAGGGCCTGGCCCAGGTCGGCAATGATCGCCGGCCACTCCTCCTTGCCGGCGGACCACTGGTGGTAGGTGATTGCGGCGGCGGACTGCCCCTGGGCGCTCCAGGCATCCGTCAGCGCCAGGTCGGTGAGAGCCCGGGTCTTCCATAGAGCGAGCTCGTCGGAGGTCTCGAAGCCCGCGATGAGCAGTCCCTGAGGCGTCACTTCAGCGAGGGCGGCAGTTGTGAGGGTGACTGCGAACACGGCTACCAGTGTCAAGCGTGCCATGGTGCGGCCTCCTGTCAAATGCGGCGTGGGTTACGGGTCTGACGCTACCACTCGTCCGGGATCGCATGGCGTTCGGCGTCCACTTCCTCGAACCAGTTCTCCAGCTCGGTGAGCATCCGCGCGGTACGGTCGGGTTCATCCGCCGCGAGGTCCCTCAACTCGCACGGGTCCTCGCGGATGTTGAACAGCATGGGTGGCGGAGGTTCGGGAAGGATGCGCTCGGGTTCGGGTTCACGGTTGATGTCGGTTACGGTCTCGGGCGCGTACTTGAGAGCGCGGTCAATCTGGCCGTCAAGGGGGGTAACGGCCATGCTTTCGCGGATGACGGGGCGCAGGAGTTTCCAGTCGCCGTCGCGGAAGGCCGCGTTTGACTGGACCACAGGCGTGTACCGGTTCCACTGCCAAAACCGCCGGGTGCAGACGTCTCCGGGCTCGCCCCGGAGCATCGGCAGCACATTGCAGCCGTCGAGTGTCTTGCCCGCGGGCAAGTCGCAGCCCACGGCGCTCGCCAGCGTCGGGAGCCAGTCACAGAAGTGCATCATCGCATCTACCTGTAGGCCGGACGGGAGACCGTCCGGCCAGCGCACCAGCCCGGGCACCCGGATGCCGCCCTCGTATACATTGCACTTGGAGCCATTGAAGCCGCAGTTGTGGCGAGTCGTGCACTGGTCGCCCTCGCCGCCAAACTGCGGCCCGTTGTCGCTGGTGAAGATGAAGATCGTGTTGTTCACGATGCCGCAGTCTTCGAGGGTCTCCAGCAGAGCCCCGACGCCGGCGTCCATCCTGCGGATCATGGCATAGATCATGCGAACGGCGTGGGTAAGACCCGCAGCGTCAGGGACGGCGGCAAGATCTTCGTCCGGGGCCTGGAAAGGGAAATGTGGGGCGTTGTAGGTGAGATGCAGGAAGAAGGGTTCACGCTGATGTCGGCGGACGAAGTCACAGGCTTCGTCGGTGAAGACATCGGTGAGATAGCGCCCGTCGGACCTGCTGATGGAGCCGTTGCGGTCGAGGCGCCAGTCGTAGTAGTCCTGCCATCCGCCGCGAAATCCGGCGAACTCGTCGAAGCCGCGCTGGTTCGGGTGATAGCGCGGATCCAGTGCGCCCAGGTGCCATTTTCCCAGGAGCCCGGTGACGTATCCGGCGGCCTGAAGCATGTCGCCCATGGTCACCTCGGCCAGCGCGAGGCGGTCCAGGCCGCGGCCCTCGTAGGTATCCACGGCTCCCGTGCGGTGCGGGTAACGGCCCGTCATCAGCGCTGCCCGCGATGGGGCGCAGACGCAGGAGCCGGCGTAGTGCTGAGTCAGGCAGACCCCCTCGCAAGCCAGTCGGTCGAGGTTGGGCGTCTGGCTCAGACCACCGTTGAAGATGCCGAAGTCACCGTAGCCCATGTCATCGGCGAGGACCAGCACGATATTGGGTCTGGACACCGCGTTGCCTCCCGGTTTGTAACGTCAGTGCTCCGGCCGGAACATTTGGAAATCGCCCTGAGGCACGTCCAGCAGCTCGTACTTGTCCAGCCGGAATGTGTGCCAGTAGCATGTCCAGCGCGGGTCGCTTTCGAGGATCGCACCGAGCCGGCGAATCATCTTGGTTTTCACATCAGAGAATGCCGCATCTGTTGAAAGGTCACGGTACGAAAGGTCATCAAGGTCGTACAGTTCGTCCTGGGGCGATGTCAGGTTGTATGTGTACATGAAGCGCCCGCGCCCGGGGATCTCAGCAAAGGTCGCCACCGCCGGATTGGGGCAGACGTGCCAGCCACATTCCATGAGGATCGGACGCTCCGCGCACCAGCCCTCACCTCGAGCCACGGAGATCAGGCTTTCCCCGTCCAGACGGTCCAGAGGCATGACGCCGGCCAGTTCGAAAATCGTCGGGGCAAGATCCACCAGCGAGACCAGATCATCCACCTTCGTTCCCGCTGACGCACCGCCCGGGAACTTGAGGGATAGGGGCACGCGCGCGGTCTTCGGGTGGCCATAGACGCCCTTGTCCACCAGGGCGCGCTCGCAGTTCATCTCTCCGTGGTCGCCGGAAAAGATGATTGCCGACTCCCCATACAGGCCGCGCCGGTCCAATGCGTCGATGAACGCGCCGATTGCGGTGTCCAGCGCCTCGACCTGCAGCAGGTTCATGAGCATGTACTGGCGGGCGGTCTCTTCCTCGTACAGGCCCCAATTGCGCAGGTAGAAACCGTAGACCCGGGGCCATTCGCTGCCCAGCGTGGCCAGGGCCTCCAGGTAGCTGCCATGCAACTCGATGTGAGGCGCAAGTTCCCGCGCCCTGTCGCGGAAGCATTCGGGGACGAAGAATGGTTGGTGCGGAGCGAAGAAGTCGAGCTGCAAGTAGATAGGCTGACCGGGGGACGCCTGGCGCATGGCCGCGTCGAGTTTCTGTTCTGCGAGCCATGCAAGGTACCGGGAGTAGGTGGCCTCCAGCGGGAACTCGGAGCCGTCGGGCTGGGTAATCCAGCCGCCGTAGCTATTGCCGGGCGTGGCGCGATCAGGTCTCAGGCCGCGCACCGGGTCGGGCCAGACCGGGGGCTGCACTCCCAGGCCGTCCAGGTAGCGCAGGTACCCGTCATCATCGGCCATAGGCGGGGCCCAGCGGTCCCAGGGCGCATCGTTCTCGCCGAAGGCATCCAGGAACTTGGCTGCCCCCACATGGCACTTGCCTGCGTGTTTGGTGAGGTAGCCGGCTGCCCTCAGGTACTCCGGGAAAATGGCGTCAGAGCGCCTCAGAGAAGTCTCCCAGCCGTCGTGAGCCCGCTCTTCATTCACCGTGAGATAAGGGTATCTGCCGGTGAGGGTGCAGGCGCGCGATGGGCCACACAGGGGAGATGCGGTGAAGGCATTGGAGAAGCGCACGCCGTCACGCATGAGCCGGTCCATGGCCGGCGTGTGTAGATATTCCCGCAAGGGGTTTTCGGGCTGGTATGCCTCGGGCGGGATCATGTCCACAGTGATGACGAAGAGGTTGGGGCGCTGGGCGTCGGGGTCTGCCGCAAAAGCATGTTCTCCGCGCTTGGGGTCGAGGTACCGAGTGTTCTTCATGATTCTCCTGCCGATAAAGGCTTACTCCCACAGGTCCGGCGGGACCGCGAGTCTCAATGCTAGTGGCGCCACATCGCAGACCACGGGCGTCCAGCCACCGACTTCGCCTTCCACCTGCCATGGGGCGTCGGGGAGGCTGCGGACTTCGAGATGCCGCCCACGGATAACCTGCATGTGCTCAGAATCCGCGGCTGAGTTGCTGTGCAGAAACATGGCCGACAGGTCTTCCAGCAGTTGCCCGCGGGTGCACCTGTGGACAAGCACGATGTCCAGGAGGCCGTCAGCCGGATGTGCGGTCTTAGCCATGGATACGCGCCACGTGTACACCGGGGTATTGCAGATGATCACCGACCAGAGTCTGCCGGAGACATGCTGGTTGTCAACGCGCACATCGAAGGGCCAGGGCCGACGGACGACCAGGGTGACTATGAACTGCCAGATGAATCCCAGGCGGCCCATGGACCGCTTGATCGTGGGGTCCACATCCGCCGCGACCTGGGCGTCCAGGCCGATGCCCGCCATGTTGATAAAATAGCGGCCGTTCAGACGCCCGAGATCGATCTCTCGCCGTGCGCCCTGAGTGATCACGCGGCAGGCGCCCGGAATGTCCTCACGCTCGAGCCCCATGTACCAGGCCAGGACGTTGCCGGTTCCCAGGGGAACGATGCCCAGAGCGGTGTCGGTGCCGGCGAGACCCTGAACGGCCTCGTTGATGGTGCCGTCCCCGCCGGCGACCACCACGAGATCAAGGCCCTTCTCAGCGGCTTCCCGGGCTGCGGAGGCCGCGTGAGAAGGCCCCTTTGTCAGGAGGACGTCGGCGCTGATTCCGTCACGCCGCAGGCGATCGGCAACCTCGGTGATGGCACCAGGACGGTTAGCGATCCCGCGGGCTGCTGGATTGGCGATGATGATGGCGCGCTGGGTCATGAGACGGTCTCAACTATTGGTCGCGATGGCGCGCTCCTGTCAGTCCGCGATCAGCCTGAAATCCACCTTTTCCCCGAAAGGCACGTCCGGCCAGACGCTCATCTCGAAGGTCAGGTCCATGTCTTCCTGCAGTTCGCAGACCTGGAAGCCGTCGATCCGGATGGTCCCGAGTGAGGGCACATTCTGGGGAAGGAAGAAGTTGGCTTCACCGCAGGTGAGGGCCACACCGCCGAAATCCTGCCGAGCGATCCAGGCTGCGTCGCCGTTATTGCCGATGGTCGCCCGCACCAGCACCGGATCTCCGCGCTTGACGTGGACTTCAGAGCCGTCGAGGATCTCCTGCCACTGGCCTGCGGCGTTCTTGATCTCGATGCGATCGAACTCCGCGTTCAGGTACTTGTGGGGCGTGCGCCCGGGTGAGTATGGAACATTGCCCACGGCGACCCGGGGAGCAGTGTCGCTGGTCATTCCGTGCCCGGCGGTGCGAAGCGCGGGTCGCTTTCCGGCTTCGCGCAGCTGCCAGTAGCGCTCCTGAACAGCTTCATACACGCCTGTCAGTCCCTTCACGCTCTCATCGCGGTCTACCAGGATCCACTCGTCCACAGGCGGCAGATCGCGGGGAGTCGTCATGACCTGGGTCCAGTTGCGGACGGAGTGGCTCACCGGCTTCCAACTTCCATCCGGGGTGATGATCCCGTAGTCGCTGCGCTCATTGACTCGATAGCCGCCGGGGTAATACCAGTTGATGGTGCCGTTCGCGCCGGACTCCAGGGCCATGCGGAAGAATCGGTCATAGAAACCGCCGGCCCATTCTTCTGCCTTGGGGTCGGGTTCCATGAGGTCGCGGTTCCAGGTGGAATAGCCGAACTCGGCCCACATCACCGGCTTGCCCGGGGCCATGCAGCGCGAGTAGTCGGCGGTGAACATCCCCGGCCGCACCCGATCCCATTCGCCGATGCGCCCGTAGCCCTCGGGTTCCATGATATCCACACTGCGCGCCAGGCCCCTGAAGTCGTAGGCGATCCAGGACGCACCCACGGTGGGGTCGCCGGCAACGCTCATGCGGAAGCTGGTGAAGTGGTTGGGATCGATGCTCTTCACGAGGCTATTGGCGATGGCGTGCTTCTTCGCCAGCAGGTCGTCCAGGAATCGCCTGTAGGCGCAGACCATGATCCGGTGCGGCCCCTCTTCGGATAGTTGCTGGTCTGTGGGCTGGGCAACTTTTCCGTCCACGCGGGGCACGGGAAAGCCCCAGCTTTCTTCGGCATTGGCGACACTCCCGTAGCGCTCATTGATCCATTTTTCCCACTCCCTGTCCCACCGCGCTCGCATGGGGTAGTTGCCGAAAACTGGCTCCCAGGCCAGATCGTAGGCGAAGATGATGTCATGCTCCTTGAGGCGGTATGCCTCGATCAGGGCCTTCATCTCGTCCCAGCGGAAGTCCAGCGGGGTTCCCGGGCGCAGGCTGAGGTTGACCATGAGCCCGTGGCGCCGGCAGCGTTCGAGGATGTCCAGCAGATTGCGGCTGCTAATGGACCGGTAGTAGCAGAAGATGCTGACCATGTTCATGCCCATTGCTTTTGTGCGCTTCAGGTCACGCTCGGTGACCACCGGATCGTAAGGCTGGCTGTCCATCCAGAACTCGAAGTACTCGCCGTCCTCGATGCCGATTTCGCTGGAGGGCATGTAGTTGGTGCCGTGGGCATACCACTTCCGGCCGTCGAGATAGAAATCCCCGTCGCGGATCTCCATGAACTTCGGCTCCGGGGAAGGCTCCCAGACCACAAGGGGGTGAGTGAGGCGGTCGATGACCTCGCCACTGTCAGCGATGAGTTCGCAGGTGACCTGGTAATCCCGGGATGTGAATGTCCCAGGTTCCCACAGGGTCTCACACTCGCCCGTGCCTGCGTCCATGGTGGCTTCGAAGGCCCTGCCATCCGGCGCTTGGAGGCTGACACGCGCGGTACAGTCGGGTACCGCTCCGGTCTCGGTGTTGATGGTTCGCGCTCCGAGTCTTACCGATTCACCTTGGAAGTAGGCGTAGTACTCGGCCCCGCCTTCAAACAAGAAGGTGCCGGCGTTCATGCGCCGGGTGACTTCCGCGACCATATCCAGCACCTTCGGATCCTCATAGGCCGGCGCGGGGAGGGCGAAAGATGCGGTGATTGAGCCTGCGCAGGGCCCGGTGCGGTTGATAATGAGACATGCGGGGGTGCCGCAGACTTCGCCTGACTCGTCGAATGCCTCGATGAGGGGGATCCAGCGCCACTTGCGGTTCTTGTTATATCCGGTGCCCTGCGGGCGCGGCTGAACTGACATGAGACCGGGGTAGACGGGCAGGTCAGCAGGCTGCAGGATGCATTGCTTGTCGCTGACCCTGACTGTGCGCGCGGTGGTGACCGGGTGGAACTTGTACGTGGGCCAGATCATCTCCACCGGTTCCAGGTCGAAGCCCTCGGGCAGCGTCACGTCACCCACGGGGCTCTGCGCGGTGCCGATCTGGTCGATCCAAAACTCGTGCCTGCCGCCTGGCAGGGCGGTATGGGTCATTGCGATGCCCACGGTGAACCTTGCTGCGTTCTGCGGGTTGAAGCTGTCGGTGGCCCCTCCACGTCCCTGGCTGGGGCTGTCGTGCCAGTACTTGAACTGCTTCGGTGTTATGGCGTAATGACGCCATTCCTGAGACAGGGGAACAGTGCCGATCCAGCGTGACCCGTCCTTCTCTACCCATTCGATGGCGATGTACCGGGTCTGGGGACCGCCTTTGGCCCAGAAACAGGTGAGGGTCTGGCCGGGCCCGAAAGGTTGCTCAATGGTGGGGGCGATGATGGTGTTCCAGCTCTGGAAGCTGGGCACCACACAGTGCAGCGCCCTGCCGGTGCCGTCCGCGCCGGGCGAGTTCAGATCCCACTCCGCGTTGGGTCCGGGCCCTCCCGTGTATCCCCAGTCCTGCGCAGTGCCCGATTCCATGTCCCAGAGGATCTTCTGCGCCCGGGTTTGGCTCATGAGCTCCTGGGCCTGGGCCGAGTCCATCCATTTCCCGCCGACCATGCCCACGGGATTTGTGAATGCCGGCGTCTCCAGTGCGACGAGGTTTCCGCCTCTTCGCAGGAACATGCCCAGCGCATCGGCGCCGTCATTGGGGTACACGCGGGCGCTGGGGAGGACGAGGGTCTGGAAGTTGTCGGCATTGAGGATGTGCCGGTTACAGATGTCCTCGGCGGTCAACGGCAGTGCCTCGATACCCCGTGCTGCGAGGGCGGCGATGATCCGGTTCGCCCGTTCAGAGTCAAGGCCCGGGATGTCATCCAGAAGGATTCCGGTGGCCTTCCTCTCGGCCGACAGCTGCGGGTGTCGTGCGAGCCACGCCTGGGCGAGCTCCTTCTGGACCGCAAGCTTCGCGGCGTCTCCGGCGGACATGATCCTGATCCGCTCCGTGTGAATGATGGGCGCAAGCGGAGTGCGCCAGTCGGTCCCGTACCAGATGGCAAAGGTGATAAAGCTCTCCTCGGTGACCCCGGGAGCCGTGAATGTGAAGTGCCGCTGGCCCTCACCGGAAACGTTGGCCGTCTCACTCTTGAGCACGATGTTCTGAAGGTTCTTCAGCTCCACACGCAGCGGAACGACGCCCATCGCTCCGGGCACGGCGTACCGGATGGTAAGTTCAATGGGCTGCAGCTCCACGACCTCCAGCGGCGGGTCAAGCACCACGGTCGTGATGCCCTTCTGCGTTTGCGCGAGGCAGAGGACTGCGGCTGCGAGCAGCAGAGCTGTGAAAGACGCGATTTTCGGCATCCGGAGCACCATCTTTCGCGGGCGCTTGCAGGCGCCGGGTGGTTCACTGAATGTGGGGCATTTTCACCGCGATGTTCGGTTCGCCCTCCCGGAATACGCGGTACGGCCACCGTGCTTCTTGAGCAAGCGCGCGGCCCCGTAAGCCTTGCGCGCGTTGGCTCGATCAAGCGCAGTGCGACCCTCACGATCTGGCTCATTGACTTTTGCGCCCTTTCGGATGAGCAGTTCGCAGATGTCCGTCATGTTCCGCTCCGCTGCGAGATGCAGCGGGGTATCACCCTCCCAGTTCTCCCCCTGTACGCCGACGCCGGCCTCGATCAGTATGCGCGCCGCGGACTCCCGACCCCTCTCGATGGCCTCCGGCAGAGGCGGGTGGGATGGATTGGACTCAGGTTCGTACTTGCTCTCGGTGACCAGCAGCTTGAGCATCTCATCATTTCCCAGTGCCCGGCCAATTGCGCTGACCCCCTGTTTGGCTTCCCAGTACGGGTTGGCGCCGTGCTTGAGCAAGAGCCTTGCCAGTTCGAGGTCCCGGTTCTCCACGGCGCAGAACAAGGGCGTGACCATGGTGGGGAAATTGAGCTGCTGGGCGTCCGCTCCCCTGTCCAGGAGAAGCCGCACGAGGTCCACCCGCCCGGCGTCGGCGGCCATGTAGATGAGCGAAGTCTGCCGCGTGACCTGTTCCGGATCGTCGGGTACGAGGAGAGCGGCAGGGAGGCCCTCGTCCAGCAGTTTCGCGAGAGCCGTCTCGTCCTCGGCAGCAAGCGCCTTCCTCACAGCTCGGATCTGGGCGATCTCTTCCGCGATGCGTTTCTTTCGCGCGGCTTCGGTCTCGATGGGGGCCTGCGTTGGCTGCGGCGTCACGGGGGACAGCGATGATGTGGCGGTGCCATCTTCCGAGAAACTGGGAGGGTACTGAGGCCGAGCGCGCCAGGCGAGGAGCCCGGCGAAGATCAGGATGAGAACGAACAGCGTCCAGAGCAGTCTTGCGGGGTTGCGGACAACAAGCCGCCGTGCCACCGGCAGCCCCTCCCTCGAAGTTCCAGACATCCAGCGCCGCAGTGGCCTTCGCCTTTGGAGCAGCACTTTCCTGCAATCGAAAGGCAGACAGGTTTGGTTCGTCCGTCTGTCGAATAGGCTGTGCGAGGGAAGCCACGGACGCTGAAGGGACACGCCGATGAACCGCGTATCCACTGTGTTACAGATGACCTCGCTGCTTGCTGCGCTGGCCGCCACCGCCTTTGCCGTGGAGGACCCCGACGCACTGCTACGCAAGATGAGCGAATTCAACGCGGTGCAGGTCATCTACCGGAACAGTGTGCCGCATACGGACAGACGGGGACGCTTGCTGACGAAGTATGACCCGGAGCGTTCCTTCTTCCAGATTGCCATTTGGGGCAACCCATACGGCACGGCCTACGGATATGACTATGACCTGAAGGTTCTCACCGACTCGGGCTTCAACACAATGTGGCCATGGCCCTCGAAAAGCCTGGAAGATCAGCTTGAGACCGGGCTGAAGAGCGGCCTGCAGGTGGTCACCATGCAGAAGCACGATCTCGCCGCGGTGGCTGCCTTCAAGGACCACCCGGCATGGCTGGGCAACTGCTGGCATGACGAACCCACCGGGGGCTTCTGGGGCAAGGACATGGATGGCAAGTTCGCCGAATTCCTTGCCTACAAGAAGAAAATGAACGAGCTCGTGCCGGGCGTCCCGGTGTTCATCAATGATGTGCCGTGGGTCACTCCACCCGCGACAACCTGGTGGGTGAAGTGGAACACTTCCGGGGACGTGGCCTGCCACGACAACTACCCTCTCCTGGACCGCAAGCGCCGGGCACGGACGCTGGGCACCGACCCGCCTTCCACCGGGATCTCCGAGACGGTGTCCCTCGCGGTGGCCGCCAACGAGGAGCGCAAGCCGGTGTGGTTCATCGTGGGAGCATTCACCACCCAGGAACGGGGTGCGTTCCCCTTCCGGATGGCGACCCCGGTACAGTTGCGCGCTCAGGTGTATGCGGCACTGGTGCATGGGGCAACGGGGATTATCTACTTCTGCTGGGACACCTACGTCTGCCGGGACGGGAAGGTAGTCGGCATGTCGCCCGACCCCCGGCCCGCGTACCTTGAGCCGGGCCCCGGCAGACCCAAGGCATCCCCGGCGAAGCCCATGCAGCTTGCCCAATCGAAAGCCCTGTGGATGGCGGCGACTCAGATCAACAGCGAGATCCGGGAACTGACGCCGTCACTCCTCTCGCCGACCGCTCCCGCGAGCGTGAAGTACGGGGTCACCTTCAAAGGCGAACCGGTGACCAGCGACCCGTTGCGGTGTGTCCTGAAACCTCACCCCGAAGGTGGTTTCGTGCTGCTCACTGTGAACCTGGACGACGCGGTCCTGGACGCAACGTATCGGTTCCAAGATGGCCTGGCGAGCGCGGCACCTTTGTTTGAGAACCGCGAGCCGCTGGAATTGTCTGAGGACAGTCTGGAGTTCAGCGACGTGTATGAGCCTTTCGATGTTCACGTGTACCGAATCATGCCTCGACAGCCCGAAGGAGGGCAGTAGATTCGGCCAATGTCCTCCAACGGCATTCCCCTCCCGTCTGAGCCCGCGCCCGGCGACCCCTGTGCGCTGAAGTGCTCGCGTCTGCGCAAGGAGTATCCCGGCGTGCTGGCACTGGACGACGTGTCCCTCCAGATCAGAGCGGGGGAGATTCATGCGCTGGTGGGCGAGAACGGCGCCGGCAAGTCCACCTTGGTGCGCATCATCGCGGGGCAGTTCGCGCCCGACTCGGGGGAGCTAATGGTCTTCGGGCGGCGCGTGAGCCAGTTCTCACCCCGCGCCGCTCGTGAGATCGGCGTCACGATGGTGCCCCAACACCCTGATCTGTTCCACTCCATGACCGCCCTGGAGAACCTGTTCGTGGGCGACTGGCCGCGTTCGAAGATCGGGCTCTTGGACTGGCGCGAAATGCGACGGCAGGCGCAAGACGTTCTGTCCCGGCTGGAGACGGAACTCGATTTGGATGTGCCGGTGGAGAGCCTCAGCGTGGCTGACCGGCAAATCCTCCAGATCGCCCGGGCGATGCTGGTGGACGCGCAGGTGCTGATCCTCGACGAGCCTACCGCTCCGCTGGGACATGACGACACCGAGCGGCTGTTTGGTCTCGTGCGCAATCTCAATGCCCGCGGGGCCACGGTCATCTACATCAGCCACCGGCTGGCCGAGGTGTTTGAACTGGCGCATCGTGTGAGCGTCCTTCGGGACGGCCGGCTGGTTCGCACCTGCCCGATCGCAGAGGTGACTCGCGACGACCTCATTGAGCTGATGGTGGGACACTCGGTGGCGTCGGATGCGCCGCAGGGCAGGAAAGACCTCACGCCGGGCGCCTCCCGAGACGGGACGGACGCAGATACTCCTTATCTGGAGGCTTGCGGGCTCACTCTCGCAGGAAAGTTCGAGGGCATCCACCTCGCCGTCCGACCCGGGGAGATCGTGGGCATCGCGGGAGTGGCCGGGTCGGGGCGGAACGAATTGCTGCACACGCTGGCCGGGGTGCAGAAAGCGAGTGCGGGGAATGTGACTGTGCTGGGCCGGGATGCGTGCGGCGTGGGCCCGGCGCGGATGCGAGACCTGGGCGTGGCCCTCGTCCCGGCCGACCGCCACCACGAAGCGCTCGTCTTGCCCATGACGGTGCGGGAGAACATCAGCCTGCCTCGGCTGCGGGACTTTGCCGGCCGGCTGGGACTGGTGCGACGGCAACAGGAGCAGGAGCGGATCGAAACCCTCGCCCGAGACCTGCGAGTGCGGTCGGCAGGGCTGGAGCAACCGGTCGCCCAGCTTTCGGGCGGAAACCAGCAGAAGGTGGCACTGGCCTCGCGGCTTCTGGGGGAGCCGCGTGTGCTGCTGCTCGAGGAGCCCACACAGGGAGTCGATGTGGGTGCGCGGGCCGAGATACACCGGCTCATGCGCGCGCTTGCGGAGCGCGGTGTGGCGATTATCCTGGTGTCGTCTGACCTGCCGGAGCTATTGGCCCTGAGCACGAGGGTTCTGGTAATGCACCGGGGGAGGATGGTGGGTGAGTTCCCGGCCGAAGGGGCCACCCAGCAGGCGGTGCTGGACCTGGCACTGGGCACCGCGCAGGAGGGAGTGCGCCACGAGACGGCACCACGCACACCGGTGCTGCAGCGGGAACTGGGGCTTGGCGTGCTGCTGGTGCTGTTCCTGGCGGGCGTCTCCCTGGCTGCTCCGAGTTTCGCCACAAGGCAGAACTTCGCGGACATGCTCATCAACAACGCCTACCTGCTGGTGGCCTCGGTGGGGATGACTTTCGTGATCCTCACCGCAGGAATTGACATCTCAGTGGGAGCGATTCTTGCCGTGAGCGCCACTGTCGCTGCGCTCTCGGCGGAACGCGGCGCACCAGTGATCGGTGTGCTTCTTGCAGCGCTTCTGTCAGGCGGCGTGCTGGGGGCAGTGAATGGCGGACTGGTGGCCCGGGTGCGAATCCCGCCGATCATTGCCACTCTCGCCACACTCACGCTGTTTCGCAATACCCTGATCCACTTCACGGGCGGACGCTGGATCAATCTGCCCGGCGGGTTTCGCGAGTTCGGTCTGAGCGAACCGCTGGGGGTACCCGTGGCGGTCTGGATCGCCGCGGTGGTGGTTGCGCTGGCGGCTGTGGTTGCGCGGTGGACGGCTTTTGGGCGCAGCGTGTACGCGGTAGGAAGCAACCCCGACGCCGCCGGTCACCAGGGCATCGCAGTGCAGGCGGTGCGAGGGCACGTGTATCTCGTGATGGGCCTGCTGGCGGGGCTTGCGGCCTTCGTGTATCTCACCCGCCTGAGCGCCGTTCAGACGAATGCCGGCGGCGGGCTGGAGATGGTGGTTATTACGGCGGTGGTTGTGGGCGGCGCCAATATCTTTGGTGGATCGGGGACCATTGCCGGGACTGTCATCGGCGTGCTCTTGCTGGGTGCGATTGCAGGGTCGCTCACGCACCTGCGCATCGACCCAAGTTGGGAGCGGGCTTGCCAGGGCGTGCTCATCCTCGGTGCGGTGGTTGTGGACGCCGTGCAGACTGCCCGGAGGCGACGATGATGCTGTGGCGCCTGCGGGGACTGCTTGGGCCGGAGGAAGCGGCGGTGCTCGCGCTGCTGGTGGTCACCTTCTGCGCGATGGGTGCCCTGAACCCGCGCTTCTTCGAGCCCAATAATCTGCTGGAGATGTCCCGCTTCTTCGTGGAAACCGGGCTGATCGCCCTCGCGATGGCACCGATCATCATCACCGGCGGAATCGACCTGTCCGTGGGCTCGATACTGGGCCTGAGCGTGGTGGTGATGGGCATGGGCTGGCGACATCTCGGTCTGGGGCCGGGTCCGGACATCGCGCTGGGACTGGTGTCGGGCGGTCTCGCGGGGTTCATCAACGGCCTGTTCATCGCGAAAGTGCGCATCCCGCCGCTCATCGTGACTCTGGCGACGATGGCGCTGTATCGGGGCGTCGCACTGGGCCTCGGAGCGAGGGCGCCGGTTAGCGACTTCCCGCCGGAGTACTACGAACTGGGGCAGGCCTACTACACGGTGTTTGGAGCAGTGCAGATCCCGCAGCAGTTGCCGTTGCTGGTGGTTCTTGGCGTGTTCGCGGCGATTGTGCTGCACCGGACGGTGTTCGGTCGCTGGGTGTACGCGATCGGCCACAGCGAGCGCGCGGCGTGGTTCGCGGGAGTTCCTGTTCCCACGGTGAGGCTGGTGCTGTACACTTTCAGCGGGCTCATGTCCGCGCTTGCAGGTGCGGTGTTCCTGTCGCGGGTCGCCACTGCAAAGGCGGACGCGGGGACTCTCGTGGAATTGGATGTCATCACCGTTTGCGTGCTGGGCGGGGTGAGTATCTACGGCGGGAGGGGCAGCATCCTGGGCGCGGTGTTGGGGTTGCTGGTGGTGAGCAGCCTGGTCCGGGGGCTGACCCTGGGCCGGGTGCCCTTCGAGGACCAGAAAATCATCCTGGGTGCGGTGTTGCTCATCGCCGCAGTGGCCCAGCATTTCCTAACCCAGCGCGCTGCGAGGGCGAGGACTCCCGCCGCGAAGAGCGAACCCGCTCAGTGAGGCATCGAGAAAACTGCTTCCTCTTGGCGACAGGAAGCCGTCGTCTCGTGGAAAGCATCGGCACACGGTCGAGCCGCCGACCGGGACGGTCGGCCTGCGCGAGAGCATCCATTACCGCATCGCCTGGGTCGGACGTCTCGTCCGACGGCCGTTCTTACCCCTCATCCTGACCAAAGCGACCGCCTGCGGTCGTCGCGAGGGAGAGGGGGACCGAGGGGTCGAGGCGGCCGTTCCTCTGCCGCCTTGTCCCGAACAACACATCAGGAGTTGAGAACCATGTCCCTGCGTCTCGTCCCCTACGTGGTCGCGATCTGTGTCACTGCGCTCCTCACAGGGTGCACAAAGACATCCCCCACCGACACCCAGGCGACAGATGCCACTCAGCCGCCCGCCGAACAGCTCACCGGCGGCGGGGGCACCGAAAGCATCAGTGTCCTGATGGTGCCGAAAATCAAGGGCACAGATTACTTCAATGCCTGCGAGCGTGGTGCGAAGGAAGCCGCCGACGAGCTGGGCGGCGTGGACCTGGTTTTCGACGGCCCTACAGAGGACAAGGTGGACGCTCAGATCCAGCTCATCGAGGGCTACATCGCCCAGGACACGGATGTCATCATCGTCTCGCCCAATGACCCGGATTCCATCGCGCCGGTGCTGAAAAAGGCGCGAGACAAAGGCATCCATGTTCTGACCTTCGACGCCGACGCGTCACCCGAGAAGTCGGGGCGGGAGTTCTTCATCAACCAGGCTTCCGAGGATGCTGTAGGCAAGGCGCTGGTGGACGAGATGGCGGATCAGGTCGGCGATGACGCGCCCGTGGCGATTATCACGGCGTCCCTCACCGCTGCCAACCAAAACGCGTGGATCCGTGAGATGAAGGCCTACATGGCCGAGAAGTACCCGAAGATGAAGCTGGTCAGCGAGCCGAAGCCCAGCGAGGAAGACCAGACCCTGGCCTTCCGCGCGGCCCAGGAACTGCTGAAAACCTACCCGGAACTCAAGGGGATCTTCGCGCTATCATCGGTGGCGCTACCCGGCGCGGCGGATGCGATCCAGCAGGCAGGAGCATCGGGGAAGGTGGCGGTGGTGGGTCTCGCGACGCCGAAGCCCATGAAGCAATGGGTGGAGAGCGGCACGGTGAAAACGGTGATCCTCTGGAATCCGGTGGATCTGGGTTATCTCGCAATCCAGGCGGCGAAGGCGATCTCTGAGGGGAAGCTGACCGCAGACAGCACGACGCTGTCGGCCGGACGGCTGGGCGAAGTGGAAGTGCGCAACGGCCAGGTGTTGCTCGGGGCGCCCATGCGATTCACAAAGGAGAACATCGCGGACTTCGACTTCTGAGTACCGAGCTTATGGGGCAGCACGGGTTCTGCCCGCTTTGCGCTGGATGACCCGCAGCTTTCCCGTCGCTTCGGGCAGGGCCCTGAGGGATGCCTGGGGCCCGCCCGGACGGGTCCGTGCACGCGACGACCATGAGCGGGCTGAGTGACCAACTATCAGGCTCTACTCGGCGTCTTCGACCTTCTTGCCGCAACCCGCGCAGAACCGGGCATCCGGCTGCAGCTTCTCGCCGCAACCGGTGCAGAAAGCCACAGCCTTGAGCTTCTCGCCGCAGTTGGGGCAGAAGCGGGCATTGACTTCCAGCGGGTGCTCGCACTTTGGGCAGGAAGCGCGAATGGTCTCGCGCCAGTTCTCCCGGGCGAGCTTCTTGTCTTCTTCAGCCATTGCCGCGTGACGCCAGATTTCTTCGACGGAGCGGCTCGACTGGGCGGCGGACATCTCCACACCCAGGTCGGGCGCGCATTCCTTGCACAGGCCGCGCTTGTTATTCCAGCAACTCTTGCGACAGACCCAGGACATGCATCGCGGGCACTGCACGAACTGGGGCCTGATCTCCTCGACGGCCTGCTTGAACGCCGAATCGTGGGCGCGCTCCCAGGTCGCGGAACGTACCCGTTCGCTCACGTCTGCAGCCCGGCCAAGGACGCCGCCGAAGATGCTGCCGGCGGTATCCAGTACGTTGGCGACGGTTCCGGTGGCGCTGGCGCGGAAGGGCGTGCGATAGCCGGAGCCGCAGCGATTGCAGAAGAATTCGAATTGAAATCCCTGGTCCGTGCTGTGGTCAGAATAGTTGCTGACGAATTCAATGAGCTCGGACATAACGGCGAAGCCTCCCGGGGGCAAGAACCGTCCCAGACGTCCGTACGAGGTCGCGAGGGTGGCGCTGGTTCGCAACTGTATTATGCAGCGCGCCGGGTCACCGTGCAAGTGTGAGTTTCCCTGGATGGGGCCGACCTGCCGATCGGTGTCCTGGCGTTGACAAAACGTGCCCAACGTGGTCAACTATCCGCGCTGCTCATCCCTCGGTGGCTCTTGGAGAGATGCGCCATGAAGACCGTGCTGATTGTCCTGACAATGACCCTCGCTGTTCACTGCACCTGGGTATGCGCCCAGGACCAGCCCGGTACGGTGAACGCCATGCTCGGATACCCGCCGGACGCCCGTCTGCTCATCATCAATGCCGATGATTTTGGCATGAGTCACAACACCAATCTCGCGGTTTTCGACGCTTTCGAACGCGGAGTTCTGACTTCGGCGACCGTGATGATGCCCACCGCATGGGTCAAGGAAGTCGCCGACTGGGTGCGCGCGCACCCGCAGGCCAATGTTGGCATCCACCTGACCCATACCAGCGAGTGGCGCAACTACAAGTGGGGGCCGGTTGCAGGAAGGGAGAAAGTTCCGGGATTGGTCTCGCCCGATGGATACATGTGGCCCGACTGCGAGCCAGCCTGGGAGCATGCGACGCCCGAGGAGGCTGAGATCGAGTCCCGGGCGCAGATTGAGCTGGCCAAGAAAATGGGCATCGATCCCACCCACATTGATTCCCACATGGGCACTATGCAGTTGAACCCGGCATTCGCCGATGTCTACCTGAAGCTCTCTCAGGAGTACAGGCTTCCCCAGCGGCAGGCCTCCGCAGAGATGTACGCGCTCTTTGGCGCCCCCGACCGGAAGAAGCGGGAGCGCGAGGCCGGCGTGCTGGGGCCGGATGTGCTGATCCACGGCGTACCCCTTCCGCCAGACCCGGCCGATCTCGCGGAAGCCTACAATAATATCCTTCGGAACCTGAAGCCCGGGCTGACGGAGTTCTACCTGCACCCGGCCATAGACGGCCCGGAGATGCAATCCATCAGTGGCAGCCATGCCCGGCGGCATGCGGACTATGAGTGGCTGATCAATCCGGCTACCCGGGCGCTCATCGATGAACTCGGCATCAAGCTCATCAGCTACCGCGACTTGCGCGATGCCATGAGAGGCGGGCAAGGCTAAGCATGGCTCCGCGCCGAAAGGTCATGGAGATCAGTGTCGAAGCGATTGCCGCAGCGGTGGCGGACATGTCGGCGGAAGCGAACTTCGAGTTGCCAGGGGATGTGCTGGCAGCACTGCGGGCTGCACGAGATGCTGAGACCAGCGTCGTGGCAAGAGACGTGCTCGGTCAGCTCATCGAAAATGCCCGAATCGCCCACGAACAGAGGATAGCGCTCTGTCAGGATTGCGGGATCGCGGTGGTCTTCGCCGAACTGGGCCGGGACGTGCACCTGGACGGAGACCTGTATCAGGCCATCAACCGGGGTGTGCGCGAGGGCTATCGCAATGCGTACCTGCGCAAGTCCATGGTGCTCGATCCTTTGCGCCGGGATACGAATACGGGCGACAACACCCCGGCCATCGTGCATCTCAAGCTGGTGGAGGGTGACCGCCTCACGCTCACCCTCGCCCCCAAAGGCGGCGGGAGCGAGAATATGAGCGCGGTGTGGATGATGGTCCCTTCCGAGGGCGAAGACGGTGTTGTGCAGAGGATTGTCGAGCGCATCCAGCAAGCGGGCGGCAAGCCCTGCCCGCCGCTGGTCCTGGGCGTGGGACTGGGCGGGAACCTGGAGAAAGCAGCACTCATGGCGAAGGAGAGCCTCCTGCGGCCCGTGGGCCAACCGAGCCCGATCCCGGAAGTGGCCGCGCTGGAGGGCCGCCTACTCGAGGCGGTCAATGCTACGGGTATCGGTCCCATGGGGCTGGGGGGGCGCACCACCGCGCTTGCGGTGCACGTGGAACGCTACCCGTGTCACATCGCTAGCCTGCCGCTGGCCCTGAATGTGCAATGTCACGCGGCCCGGCACGTGTCGCGGGTACTGTAGTGCCTCATTCTTGGCAGGAGTCGCTTGCCAGTAGGGATGACCTGCGAATGACCGTTGACGCAAAGCGAATCAGCACCCCGCTGGACGAAGCGATGGTGCGCTCTCTTCGAGCGGGCGACCGGGTGCTTCTGTCCGGGGTGATCTACACCGCGCGGGATGCTGCGCACAAGCGGATGCTGGACGGCTTCGCTGCCGGAGATGGTCTGCCCTTCGACCTGGTGGGGCAGGTGATCTATTACTGCGGCCCATCCGAAACGCCTCCGGGGCACGCCATCGGGTCGGCAGGTCCGACGACGAGCTACCGCATGGATGCCTACGCGCCGGAGCTGCATCGGCTGGGACTGAAAGGCACTATCGGCAAGGGCGACCGTACGTTGGAAGTGCGCAAAGCCTGCGTTGAAACGTGTTCGGTCTATTTCGTGGCGGTGGGTGGTGCGGGAGCCCTTCTGGCGGGAGCGGTTGTTTATTCAGAAGTAGTGGCATACGAGGACCTCGGGCCCGAGGCCGTCCGCAGGTTGACGGTGCGCGAGTTCCCGATCACCGTGGCCTACGACTGTTTTGGCGGAAGCGTGTTTCCCGGTGACGTCCCACTGAGAACGTGAGGTTCCCGGTCGCGAGCGAACGCAGACAGGTAGCGCCAATGCAGACCCGCCCTACAACCCGGGTCCTGATATCCGCGGCCCAGTTCCTCGCGGCACTGGGGGGGCCGGGGGTGCGTCTTGCCCGGCGGCTTCTGGATCACGCGGTTCTGCTGTCGCCGCGCTCGCCGGAAGTCCGCGGCTGGCGCTGTATGCTGGAGGCTTCGGCGGCACGCTCCGAGGGCGATATCGAGCGTTCGATAGCCCTGTTGCGGGAAGCCGGGGCGCACATGCCCGGCAACGACCTCGTGATCGCGAGTCTGGGCGTGGACCTGTCCGCAGCAGGCAGGCACGAGGAAGCGATCCAGACCCTTGAACGCGCGCTCCGGGGCGAGACGGACATCACCGGCGAAGCCCAGGTGTGGACGAGCCTCGCTTGGTCGTACCTGCGATCGGGCAGAGCCCCGAAGGTCTCGCATGTGTTCGATCGCGCCCAGGAGAGCCATGCTGTGTCACCTGAACTGCGGGTGATCCGCGTCCTGGCGCTGGCGATTGTCCACGGTTTCGTGCAGCGCGACCGACTCATGGAGCTTGTGCGCCTGCGGGCCAGCGCGGTGCCGATGGTGTTGGATTTCGCCCACCAGCTTGCGGGACAGAGCAAGTACGATCTGGCGCGCCAGCTTCTGCGCTGCCTGCCGGAGACTCTGGCCCGGCGGGGTTACGAAATGATGGCGCGTAAGTCCATCAGTCTGGCAGACTACACCACCGCAGTCTGGGCCCTGAAACAGCACGAAATCGCCCAGCCCAGCTCGTGCCTCGCTCCGATGCTGAGGGCCGAAGTTTCACTCAGGCGTGGGGATGCTGCCGGTGCAGTGAAGCACCTGCGGGTCGCCCTTGAGCGCGCCCCGACCTCGCGGGCGGTGCTTGAGCAGGCCGTCCGGGTGCGAGCGGTGCGTGGAGACTGGCCCGAGGCGGATGGGTTGGCCCGGAAAGCCTTGGAGAAGCGCAGCACGAGCGCCCTTGTTGGCGGCGTGGCCGCGCTGGCATTGCTGGCTGAGCATCAGCCGGAGCAGGCGCGCCGACTGTTCACCGTCCAACGCGTGGGAGACGACCTCGACTGCATTTTCGGGTACGCCGCGCAGGCCTTGATCGCCGCTCGCTTCGGGGGTTGGGACCGTAGCCTGGAGCTGGTGGAGCAGGCCCTGCGCCAGATGCAGCGCAGTCCTGCCTGGGTGCTCACGGAACCGGTGAAGGCTCGCATCGCGGCTGCTCTGGAAGAGGCGCTGGATGCCAGTGAGACGGCTGTGGACGACTTATCTGCCGAGACCCTGAAAGAGCTGCGAGAGCGTGTTGCGCAGCTTTCCGGGGCTGCGGATCGAGCTCTTCCACAGGCACGGAACGGCGCTGACTGATTGCGTCACATCAGTCCTGCAGGTCCGTCGCCAGTTCCTCGTAAAGTGCCGCAGTAGCTTGAAGCATATACATGATGTCGTGCCGCTCGCGCACAAGAGCTGATGCCGCTCTTCCCCGCCTGAGCCGTTCTCCCGCATCACCCAGCGCATCCCGCAAAGCCAGCGCCAGGCCGGTTGCATCGTCCGCCGGGGAGAGCCAGCCCGTTTCTCCGTGGCGCACGACGTCAATGTTGCCGGGGATCGCCGTGGCAACCAGCGCGCAGCCGTGGGATGCGGCCTCGATCAGGGCATAGGGGCAACCCTCCCAGCGTGAGGGCTGGCAATAGACGTCGCAGGAACACAGGAGCTCGGGTACATCGGAGCGGTGTCCCGGAAGGTGGACGACATCGCCCAAACCCTCCCGGGTGACGAGTTGCTCCAGCGCCGGTCGCTGGTCGCCTTCGCCCGCGATTAGCAGGTGTGCATCAGGAACTACGCCCTGCAGGAGCTTGATGGCGCGCACCGCCGTGTCGTACCCCTTCTGACGGCGCAAGTCACCCACGGACAGAACCAGCCTGCACTGCTCCGGCAGCCCCAGGCGTGCGCGAACCTCGGAGCTGTTCACCTCCGGAACGGGGCCGAGACGGATTCCGTTGGGGATGCAGACGCAGGACTCCGGCGGCGTTACGCGGTACTTCAGGGCGATATCGCGCTCGCTTTCACACACGCAGATGATGCGGTCGGTTACCCGTCCCAGGCGGCGTTCGGCAGTAACGAGAAGCGTCTTCACGGGGGCCGGAACGTCCATCAGGAAGGGGAAACCGTGGGGCGTGTAGACGGCCCTGCTAACTCCCACTCGCCGGGCTGCGTTCCGACCAATGAATCCCGCGATGGCACTGTGGGCATGGACGATATGCGGGCGGAGTTCGCGCAGAATCGGGGCAAGGCCCGCGATGGCACTTGCCAGCGATACCGGGTTCATGGACCGGTGAACGGGGAACTCGATGACCCGTACGCCTGCGTCCTTGAGAATGCGCGAGGTTGTCGCAAAGTCTCGGTCGCGCAGGGGCGAAAGCACCGCGGACAGTTCGAAGCGCTCCGGGTCCAGCCCGGTGCACAGGTCCAGGACGTGCTTGCGCGTCCCGCCCACGCAGGCTTCGAGCACCTGTGTGACCCGCACCCGCCTACTGACCACGGCCGCTCTTGAGTCTGGCATTGATCTTGCGCCCGACCTTGCGTGCCGCATCCCAGACGAGACTGATCTCGTTGATCCGTAGCAGTGCGGCACAGCCCAGGAACACCAGCGCGCCCACCACAAAACTGCTGCCCATGTGCGCTGCCGCCTTGATCTTCAGTCCACCGTCCCAGCCCTCGAGCACAGGCGCCATCTGCTGTTCCAGCAGGTAGAGAACCAGCCCCATGAGCCCCACGCAGACGGCGAGTTGCAGGGTGAAGCGAACCTGTTTCGCCACGTCGATGTGGCCGATGCGCCGGCGAATCAGGACGTACAAGGCGATGACCTTGGTGCTCTTACTGATGGTCAGCGCGGCAGCCACCCAGGAGAGCTTCGCGCCGGGAGTGGCTCCGAACACGTACACGCCGAGGTAACCGATGACCACGTGGAGGATGGCAAACAGAGCCCCCACGATATTCGGGGTCATCGTGTCCTGGTATGCGAAGAACCAGTGGTTGATTGAACCCTCCACCGAGTAGAAAAACATCCCCGGCGCGTACCAATAGACGCCCATTGCAGAGAGCCGGGCATGCTCGGCGGTGAACTCTCCGGCCTGGAACACCAGGCGGATGATGGGCAGCGAAGCGACCATCAATACCACGCTGACCGGCACGTAAACGAAAGCCATAGCGCGTGTGGTGGCCACCAGGGCGTCGGCCATCTTGTCCTTCTCGCCGCGCAGAGCCCATTCCGAAAGGTACGGGTAGACAACGAAGCTGACTGCCAGGGGGAGCGTCTGCAAGAACAAGTCGGTGATCTTCCGGCCGAAATCCAGGCAGGTGTACACGCCACTGCCGATATCTGTGCCGAAGCGGCTGTCGGCCCAGGTGCGAAGGGTGGAGAAAGCCACCCCGATCAGTACGGGTGGCATCAGGGTGATGACTTTCCACGCGTTGGGGTTGCGGAACACGTTGGCTGTCAGCCGGAAGCGGTGCAGATGGTTCCACAGGCCGGGAATCTGCACCAGCAAGCGCAGACAACCGCCGGCCATGACCCCGAACGCGAAGGCGTAGATGGCCTCGTCAGGACGGTGCGGGTCGGCATCCACCCGGTACGGCCAGACGAGATAAAGCAGCATGAAGGAGATGACTACCACTGCAAACCGGAAGGACGCTTCAGCGATTGCAGGGAGGGAGAAGCGTTTGTAGGCGTGGAGGGTGAGTTCGGGCATTACCGACAGGGAGAAAAGGAGCAACGCGGGGGCCATAATCCGCAGGACGACGACACCACGGTGCAACGCGGCGGGATCGTTCGCGAGCCCTTTGCCCACGAAGAGAAGAATCGGCTCGGCGAAAACCACGCAGATGAGGGCGAGTGCACCCAGCACCAGGAACTGGAAACCGGTCATGGCGCTGGCCAGTTCCCACGCGGGCTGCTCTCCGTCTTCCCGACGCACTTTGACGAACTGGGGCAGGTATGTGGGCCGCAGTGTCTTCTCCACCTTGGTATAGATGGTGAAGATGACGCTGTTGTAGGCGACCTTGAAAGCATCAGTGCTGCTGCTGGCGCCGAGACTGGCAATGAGCATTTCCTTGACGTAGCCCATCAGCTTGCCCACTGAGAGGAACACGGTGATGACCAGGGCCGCGATGCTCATACGACGCCCGGCGGTGGCATCCGACTGCTGGTCGGCCTGGCGAAGCTCTTCGGTGGTTCTCAAGTCATCTTCGTGCATGGGGTGCTCCACTCTTGTTCTGGGCGCTTGCAGGGCTGCAGGACTGTAAGCGCATATGCGCGTGGTCAGGGCTCTATGCTGCGGCCTTGTTCCCGTGCTGCGTCGGGTGCCTCGCGCGGGGCGACGTACCTGCGCAATAACGCCGCCAGGTCTTCGATGTTCCGTGCAATATCGAACTCGCGCTCAACCTTGCCGCGGCCGTGGTTGCTGACCGTGGCGCGAAGTTCGTCGTCGTAGATGATCCGTTCGAGGCACGCCGCAAGTTCGCCCACATGTCCGGGCCTGGCGAGAAGACCGGTCTGCTCATGCTCAATGAGTTCAGGAATGCCGCCGACACTGGTGGCCACCGCTGGGACGCCCAGGGCCAGGGCCTCGATGAGCGCGTTGGGTATGCCGTCCCGGTCGCCGTCTTCCGTGACGATACATGCAAGAGCGAAGGCGTGGGCTCGGGCGAAGACGGGCGCGAGTTGCTCCTGGGTCAAGGTTCCGTGGAACTTGACGACATCGCGCAGGCCCAGGCCGGCCGTGAGCCGCTCCAGGTCTTCACGCTCGGGACCGTCGCCAACGATCTCCAGCCGGAATTCGGCGCCGTTGGAGCGGGCGATTGCGGCGGCGCGCAGGAGGATATCCATGCCCTTCTTCGGCACAAGGCGGCCCACGGAGATCACCAATGGCGGTTTTTCGCGGGGTTCGGGTCGGGGAATGAACCGGGTGATATCGACGCCGTGGTGGATCAGATGGAGCCTGTCGCCGACCGTGAGCGGGTTCTGGCGCTGTAAGCGTTCAAAACCGTGCTGGGTGCAGACTGCAGTGAACTCGGCCTCCGAAAGCTTCACGCCCAGCAGGATTGACTCGTTTGTGAATATATCCCGGGCGTGGGCGGACATGCTAAAGGTAACGCCGATAATCTCAGCCAGGAGCAGTCCGGTGGTCGCCGGAGCACTCGCGAACTGCGCATGTACGTGAACCGGGCGTTCGGAGCGGGGAACGCGAGTGGCAAAGTAGCCGGCCGCCAGCAGGGAGGACACCAATTCACGAAGAGCCCCCCGATGGCGCAGGCCATGCTTCGTGACGAAAGAAAGGGCGCTGATGTAGCCGCCGGGAAACCGCATGAAGGCTATGGCCTGGGAGATCAGGCTGCGGAAAGACAGCGGTCGGGGCCTGTGGAATGTCCGGTCCTCGAAGGCAGCGGTGTCTGCATGGGGCTCCTCTGAGGGCTGTTCAAGAGCGAGCAGGGTGAGACGGAAGCCCCGGCGTTCGAGTTCCAGCATCTCGCGCAGGATGAACGTCTCGGAGATAGACGGGAACTCTCCGAGTACTACCCCGAGATTGCCCGTTCTACGTCGTCTTCGCCGCAAGCTCGATTGCCTCCCGGTAGATCCCCAGCGCCTGCCGGGCGTGCTGGGCCCAGGTGAATTGCCGGGCCCATTCTATGCCAGCTTCGCGAAGCTGTGCGAGGCGGTCTCGGTCTGCCAGCAATGACGTCATCGCATGGGCCAGTTGGTCAGGGTCGCCCAGCGGAACTACCGGCGCCACCTGTCCGGCAAGCTCAGGCAGTGCGCCTGAATCGGACACGATTGCTGGCGTACCGCACGCCATGGCCTCGATGGGTGTCAGGCCCGCGCCCTCATACAGGGACCAGTGTACCAGCAGATCGGCCCCCGCGTACAGTGCCGGCAGGTCTTCGGCGGGCACGTAGCCCAGCCGGATGATGCGCGCTCTTGCCGGACTGGTCTCGATGGCGCGCAGGTCAGGCTCGGATTTCCAGGCCGCGCGACCAACGAGGATGAGCCGGTGTGGAATAGCCCTTGCGATCCGCTCGAAGGCTTGTACGATCCCGGCCACGTTCTTCTTGGGTTCGATGTTGCCGACCCACAGGAGATATGGTCGTTCGACATGATACCTGTCCATGACCCGGTCCATAGCCTGCCTGTCAGGCGGCTGCATGATTGCGGAGATGCCGAGATGGACGACGTGAACCCTTCGTGGATCAGCACCCAGGTGCCCGACGAGTTCTGCGCGCACGGCTTCCGAAGGCGCCAGGATCGCGTGGGCCTGACGAACAGTCCGGGGCAGGGCGAAGCGGTAATGCAGGGCATTGGCTCGGCTGCACCACTCCGGGTGGGTGATGGCCAGGATGTCGTAAATAGTGACGACTGACGGGCCCCTCCAGCCGGAAGGCAGGAGGTAGCCCGGCCCATGGAGCACTTCGGCTCCCCACTCCCGGGCCACCTTGGGCAGGCAGATGCGCTCCCAGATTATGCGGCCCGCCTTCCCCGCCGTCCAGCCGGGTGCAAGCCGAAAGTCGAAGGGCCCGTCTTCTATGTCGGCCGGTGTGTATCCGGGCCGATGAGTGATGAGAAATCGGTGGTCTTCGCAGACCGCCGCCAGGCCCTCGCAGAGACCCTCGATGGACACCTCAACGCCCGAGTGAGCGCCCCCCAGGAGCATGGCGTCGACAGCCACTCTCATGGGAAGGCCCCCTTCAGGGCCCGGTCGTAGATCCCCAGTATCTCCCGTGCCGTTTTCTCGGCCGTGAAGTGCTCCAATACCCGTTCCTTCCCCGCGAGCCCGTATGATCGGGCGAGCCCCGGTTCTGAAAGCATCCTGCCCACGGCTTCGGCAAGCGCTCCGGCATCGTGAGGTGGTACCAGAAGCCCCGTGCGCTCGTGCTGTACCAGCTCAGCGGGCCCCCCGACATTCGCAGCCACCACCGGCCGAGCCATCCACATCGCTTCGAGCACCACGCGCCCCAGTGGCTCGCCCGCCGCCGCGTGCCAGAAGACATCACAGGCCGCCAGCAAGTCCGGCACGTCTTCGCGGTGTCCCCAAAATGTGACATTGCGTTCCAGACCGAGGTCCCGCGCCCGGGTGCGAAGGCGATCAGCAGCCCGGCTTTCCCGCGGCCCCCACGCTCCGACAAACAGAAAACGCGTGTCGGGAAAACGGCGCAGCAGCAGCGCCGCCGACTCCAGGAGAAGCCCGTGTTCCTTCCAGGGGGCCGGCCGCGCAATGCTGCAGATTAGCGGCGCATCCGATGCAATGCCCAGTTCGGCGCGGACCTCGCCAGGGAGGCGCTTCGCGACGAAACGCTTCACATCCACACCGTTGTAGACAATATCAACGTGGTCGGGGGGAAAGCCCCGTTGGTGCAAGAAATCGGCGACGAACTGTGAAATAGCGATTTCCCTATCGCAGCGACCCTTCAACGCCCATGTAACCATCGGGCGGATCCGCACATCGCGCACATGCCAGATGACAGGGACAGGCAGCCGGGCCCGAGTTGCGGCCATGGCCGCGGGCCACGTGTTGGCATGGATGAAATCCGGCCGGAACTCGGCGACAGCATGCCGGATGCGGCGAGTCAGGTCGCCGAGCGAAGCCGCTTGGCCCAGGAGCGCGACAGGGTTCAGCGACAACCGGACATCCCACCATGGCGCGGGGAAGTGTGATTCCAGCGCCGGAGCGCTCAGGGGTGCCGCGAGGCCCACGGTGGGGCTCAACAGCGCTGCTGTGACACGGTCCGCAGGCAGGTAATCGAGAAGGCAGCGCAGGCTGGCAGCAGCCCCGCCGATCAGCTCGGCATGGTGGACGAACAGAACCCTCAGCGGCGTCTTAGTCACCACCGCCGCCGGTCTCCCCCGACCCGGTGAGCCAGTTCAGTGTGGTATGGATGACCTCGCGTTCCCAGGCAACGGAGTAGAAGGCGTGATTTGCGCCTTCGACAAGGTGCAGTTCGAATTCCCGCTGCGCGTCATCGGACAGGTCCCGGTAATGGGCGACGGCCGGATCGGTGGTGGGGTCCTGGGCGCCGAAGATAAACAGCACGCGGCCTTGGAAGCGGGTGAAGCATTTGTACCAGTCGATGTCCTTATCGGATGCGCTGCCTTCTTCGCCTTTGCCCCTTCCGCCGCCGACCAGGGCCCGTCGGATCATGCCCAGTTGCAGCTTCCCGCCCACCAGCTTGGCCCACGTCTCGCGCCGGAAGAGCTTGCCCAGGTACTGGCGGATGATGTAGCGCTTCTTGGCCTGTTGGGCTGTCTGGCGGTCTCCGGCCACGATAGGCGCCGACCACAGGATCAGGCGGTCGCAACCGGGGATGTCCCTGCAAGCGCCGATGGCCACCTCGCTGCCCGAACAATCGCCGACCAGCGCGACGCGCTGAACCCCGGTCTCGGCGCAAAGGACCCGGGCTGCCTCGCGCGCGTCCTGAATCATGGTGGACAGGCTCGCAGCATTCATGTCGCCTTCACTGTCACCGCGCCCACGGAAGTCGAATCTCAGGCACGGAATGCCTCGGCGAGCGGCCTCACGGGCGAGCTTGACGAACATCTGGTGGGCTCCGGCGCGGTATCCGGCCCAGCCATGAAGAAGAATCAGACCCACTGGCGCATCGCCGGCAGCGTCCGGGACATTCAAGGTCCCCAGCAAGCGGTCTCCCTGGACCTCAAAATAGAGGTGGCGCTCAGTGTTCATGCCTGTTCGCCCCCGTCGGGCGGGCAGGAACCCAGCCAGCCCAGGGTCAGGTCAGCCAGCGCCCGGATGTCCACCAGGCCGATTCGGTTCCAGAAAGGCTCCAGGCGGATGCCAAGAGCGCTGCCCGCCGGGAGCGCCTCAGCCAGGCGGGTCATGTCCGGGTGTGGTTCGTCCCGGGGGCCAATGTTGAGCACCAGCGCCTGCCCGGGGAAGAGGGCTTCGGGCGGCTTCAGGGCCTGGAGTTCGCCCATTGCCCGTGCGCTGATTTCGTAGCCGTCGAAGTCCACGACCTCCGACCGGTGCTTCTGAGCAACCGCGTCCGCGTCGAACTTCTGCCCGTCGGTGAGCATCGCCTTGATCATCGAGCGTCGCAGATTCTGGCGCACGTAGGTCTGCCCGTCCAGGATCGGCTCCCAGAGAATCACCGCGGCGATGTCTGCCATGCTTGTTGCGACCCTCAATGCCAGAGTGGCTCCCAGTCGCAGGCCGGCCAGGCCGATCCATGCCCGCCCGCTCTCGGCGCGCAGGAACACGGTCGCCCGGCGTATGTCTTCCTCCCAGTCAGATGGGCCATAGTCCACGAAATCGCCTGGGCTGTTACCGCAGCCGCGGTAGTCGAAGCGCAGGACCGTATAACCACCTGCGCACAGTGCCCGGGCGATGTCCACCAAGGGCCTGTGCGCGCACTTCTTTTCTTCCGCAAAGGGGTCGCAGACGAGTATGCAGCGGTCGCAACCCTCATCCGGCTCGTGCAGGATGCCGTGAAGGAGCAATCCTCCGCTGTCGAACTGGACGATTCTCTCCATGGGTAATGCTACTTTCCGCGCTTGCTTTCCACGAATCCCGCGATGTTGGACACCGTGGAGAAGGTCTCCACGTTGAGGTCTTCCTCTTCGAGTTGGATACCGAACTCGTCTTCGAGGCCCACGATGATTTCGAAGAGGTTCACCGAGTCGATGTTGTACTCGTCCATCAGGTTCTCATCATCGTCGATCTCATCAGGGCTGACGTTGAGGAAGAGACGCTCGACGATCATGTTCTTGAGCTGGCTGCGCAGGTCGTCAGGCATGAAACGGTCCTCCGTGGCCTCGGCGCTTGGAAGTCATTTGGGCGTCAACGTGCGACGCGCGGCGAGTTTGGGCGCGGCACGCCCATGCAATGACGCCTTATTCGTTACCAGGGTTCTTCGACGCCATGACTCCATCGACCTTCCGGGTCAGGCAGTAGGCCGGCGAAGCTGGGCGGCTGCGTGGCGCTGAGGATTTGGGGCCAAGAGCGCCGACTCGGCGCAAGATCATGGGCTTCCGGGGACACTGACAGAGGGGATTTCGGCGGGCCGGGAGAGCAGTTCCGCGACCGTGTGCCGCACCTTGGCCTGCTGGGGATCCCGGCGAACGCAGGCGACGAGTTTGCGAGTCAACTCGAGTTGCCGATCGGCCTGGGGGCAAGACGACTTGTCCATTGTCCGAGGTGGTTTCCCGTCATTCTTCCTCGCCGGGGTCTTCGTCCTGTGCGTATTTGCCGAGTTGCTCCCGGGCATAGAGGCGCACGGATCGGTCTGGATCGTGGGTGATCATGTGGCTTACCATCTCCCGGGCCACCGGGTTGTCCATGCGCCCAAGTATCCAGGCCGCGGCTTCGCGCCGGCGCGGGTCTGGGTGTCCAGTAAGTCCGAGGATCCGGGGCAGAATGAACACTCCCGCACGGAGTAGCACGATGCGCGCGACTTCGTGCAGGTCCGGGGAAACCAGTGCTGAGAAGACGGTCTCGGTTCGCCTGTCACCCGGAGTCAATGGGTGCGTGTCGAATGCTGCGAGAAAGCGCAATGCTCGCATATCGGCCTCAATCGTCGCGCTCAGAGCCTCCTCGTCATCCTCGTCCAGGAAGTCCAGTTCGTCATCATCCTCGTCCCATAGCGAGTGTTGTTCGGGGGCGTCAGCGTCGGCCGTCTGCGCTTCCTCATCCGCCTCAAACTCCAGCTCTTCGTCCTCGGGGAAATCATCTTCCGGCAGATCCTCGCGGAGAAACAGGTCCAGCCAGTGGGGCGCTGTGGGCTCCTCAATATACGACTGCCCCGGCGCAGGGCTGTCGAGAACGTCGCCCGCTCGCGAGGGAACGACCTCATAGTCTCCGTCATCCAGCGCATTGGCCCGGAAGCGAAGCGTTGCGCCGGTCTCCATTGTGCCGGGGACCTCGAACATCGCCCGCCGAGTTGCCCGCGACACCAGACTGTCCAACGGGCGCGCTCCAAGCCCTGCGGCGGAGGCCATCTGCGCCGCACGCGACACGAAATCCGGCGTGAAATCGAGACTCAGCCCTTCGAGAGAAGCGGCTTCACGCAGGCGCGCGATGGGGCCGCCGTCCTCCTGTTCAAGGATCCTCTGCAGATCACTCTCGTCCAGTTCGCGGAGGGGAATCACGGTATTCAGGCGCCCTGCCAGTTCCGGGCGGATACCGTAAGCGATGAGGTCATCCGGCGTCACCTCGGACAGCAGGCTCGTGCGAGACAGTTCGCACAACTCATGTGTCGCACTGCCGGGCCCGAACCCGATGCGGCCCGACCTCGGCCGTAGTCGCTCTCGCACGATCTCGTCGAGCCCTTCGAAAGCACCGGCGGCGATAATACACAGTCCGTGTGTTTCGAATTGGCCCTGGTAGACTGCGCGGCGTTCGCGGGACGACCCGGTGCTCGCCAGATTGAGCTTGCGTCCTTCGACCAACGCGAGCAGTTCCACCTGAACATCGTCGCCTCGAATGTCTCGGCCATCGCCCTCCTGGGTGCGCAGCTTGTCCAGTTCGTCCAGGAAGAGGACACCGCGCTGGGCATCGGCGACATCTCCTCCAGCGGAGCAGATCAGGTCCTGAACGGCGTCCACAACCGAACGCCCTACGTAGCCGGTGCCGCTGAGGTGGCCGCAGTCCTCGGCGTGGAACGGGAGCCCACAGATCCGCGCGAAAGTTCTCACCATGTGGGTTTTCCCACTGCCGGTGGGACCGATGAGGAGCACGGTGTCGCGCCATCGTGGCACGCAGGGGAGATCAAGCTCCGAAGCCCTGACCCGGAGAAGATGCTGTCGCATCACTGCTGCGAGGTCGCGGACAGCCGCATCCTGCCCGACCACGCTGCGCTGGACCGCCAGGGCGAGCTCACGCGGACTGGGCAACTGGTCCAGCACGCGGCGCCGGACATCGGAACGCTGGCCTTCGGACGGTCTCGTGGGATCAAGCATTGGAGTTTCCCCATTACGTGTTGTTCTCGGTTCGTGTGCTGGGCGCTCACCGCATTGCGTTGGCAATCTGTCGCTCGATGTCGGCGATCTGGCGGTCCAGGTCTGCGATGTCGCGCTCCGCCACGGACGCCTGGTACTCCCACCCGGTCAACTGCCGATAGCGGAGGAGATCCCTGGTGCGGTTCGCTTTGCGTTGCAAAAGGCTGGCCTTGCGGCTCTGAAGGCTGGCGATCTGGTTGTTGGACATGCGGCGTGTTCCTCTTTTCAGGTGATGTCTGGGCCCGCATGGCGGTCTGCATTCCCATGCACCGCCACTGGCCTGTCTTGCTTCACCGTGTTCTACGCCCCGGCAGTTCGAAGTGTGACAGTTGGTGCCGTCGTGTCTGAAGCGTTTCGCTGCATGATGTCGGTCTGTATCTTGCGGTGCGCGAAAGCTGTGCATCTTACTGTCACAGTCTGCTCTCGGAGAATGTAAAAGCAATTGTTCGTCCGACCGTTGCGCGTCTGCTGGATGCCAGAGGATGAAGCGCTCGGCTTGGGCCGGGAGGGACCCGTATGCTTTGCAAGTCGTGCGGTGCCAGTTTCCCGCCGAAGGTGGACCGTTGCCCGTACTGCGGAGCCGGGCGGCCACCGGCGCCCATAGGCGACGTCGGGAAAACCGGCTGCGTGTGCCCGACTTGCTATTCGGCGCTGGTGAAAGTTCCCGAGAAACGAGACTACTTCAGAACTGAGACTCGGTACACCCGGCGAGCCCAGGAGATACGCGCCGAACATGAGGCTGCCCATGCCAAGGAGGTGCGCGATTACCGGGCGGCCCATTCGGGCTGGGGTTGCGGGTGCTCGCTGGCAGCACTTGGGCTGTTTCTGATGTGGGTCAGTGGCGGCGGGGGCTTCCTGACGCAGGTCGGGGTCTACTGTCTACTCGGCGGGGCAGCGTACGTGCTCTGCAAGTACGCCTATACCGAGCTGACCCTCCCGAAGCAGGCGCCCCTTCCGGACGGAGCAGAAGAGACCGAGGAAGTGCAGGAGCTCGATCGCACCCGTCGCGGGATGATGCTGAAGTGCCTGAGTTGCGGGTGGGAGGACTGGGAGCTCAACTACAACGAGGGCGCTCAAGCAGCAGTGCAGGCGGCGAAGGCGGCAAAGAAACAAGCCCGGGCGGCCGAGCGCGCTGCGGAGGCTGCGGAGAGCCAGGCGCAGGCTGCTCGCGACCAGGCGGATGCCCGGGAACAGATGCTCTGGGAACAGCGGTTTCGCGGCAAGTGAATCTCCGTTTCGAACACCGGCACCCATTTCAGGACAAGGAGAGTTTGGAGGAGCGACAATGAGTTTCAGAGATTTCGTTGAACGCCTCACACCAGTCTACCCGCAGGAGAGTGACGAATGGCAGGAGGTACTCAGTGACGGTTCGGCTGGGGCCACTACGGCGGGAACAAGTCGGAGATGGTTCAGCTCCGGCAGTAGCGGCCCCATAATTGCCCGGCGATCTGCGGATACAAGATGGGTTGTCACACTCCGGCCCCCCGCAAGCTATATACAGGAAAGAGACGCACATCCCAGGAGGCTACACAGATGAACGCACTGAAGGACCGCATCGCCACGCTGCAAGTTGGCGAACCGATCTCCGCTGGAGATCTGGCGGTATTCCCGCTACTGGGAACGCCGCAGCCCGGACCGGACTACCTGACCCTTGACGAAGCGGTGGCCCAGAACGCCGTGGTGATATCGGAGGTTGATGCTTCGGGCGTCGTGGGGGAGGTGATCGCGAGAAACCTGGCTGCAACACTCGTTCTGATCGTGGAGGGCGAGCAACTGGTCGGCGCCAAACAGAACCGCACCCTCAATACCTCGGTTCTCCTGGGGGCAGGACAGGCGGTCAACATCCCCGTCAGCTGCACCGAGTCTGGCCGCTGGCACTACGTCTCTCGTGGTTTCGGCCCCAGCAGGAACTATTCGCACCCGGAGATGCGCCGCCAGAAGTCGCGCAGCGTCAACCGCTCCCTGCGTGTTCGCATGGGCTTCCGGTCTGACCAGCATGCGGTCTGGCAGGAGGTCGACCGGGTGGCGACGCGCCTCGGCGCCGTCTCACCCACCTGCGACTACGAAGGGGTCCACGAGGCCGTGGGGCGTCTGCAGGAGACGCGCTCTGGTCGTCTGGAGGAAATCCGCTTGCCCGAAGATGCGCTCGGCGTGGTGGTCACCTGCCGGGGGAGGATCGAGGCGGCGGATCTGTTCGACCGCCCCCGGACCTTGCAGCTGCTCTGGCCAAAGCTGGCACGAGGTTACGCGCTCTGCGCGCTGGACCGAACGAGTGGCAAAGAACCTGGCGAACTGAGCACTTCCACCGTCGCGCATTTTCTCGAGAGTGCCGCTTCAACGGCGAGCGAGAAGTATCCATCGCCGGGAGTGGGGGAGACAGTCCGCATCGACGGCCCGGGCATCACCGGCGCATGCCTGACCGTTGGAGACCACCTTGTCCACGCGTCGGTCTTTGGCATGTCTGAGAGGTAAGCCGCATCACAGCTGCAGCGTCAGCATCAGTGCAGATGAAGCGCGGCAGCATGTGCAGCACACGGGAGGACTCGTGGCAGGCATGGGCGAAGCCGCAACACGATCTGCACGGGTGCTGGACGCCGCCGTCCTCTGCGACCCGTCATATCTGCATCGCTCGCAGTTGAACGTGATGCACAAACGGGGGGAGCAGCCTTGATCCTCGACCAATACATGGACCTGGCCCAGTGTGAAGAAGCGCTGGCGAGCCAGTTATCCGGCAAGACACTCTTAGGAGAAGCGCCACTAGAAGCCGAAGATGTCTGCAAGCTGGGAAGGCTCTTCTGCCTTATGGACTCGCCGGCTACGATTTGGCGACGGTTCCCTTTCTGCGCTGCGTGTTTCACCACCGGAGTTTTCTCCCATTTCTATGACGACAAGTACTGGCCACATTTTAGGGACCAGTACTTGCAGCTGTCTGGTGCAGAAGAGACCGAATGGCGCGATGCCTTTGAGGGCTTCCTGAGGCGCACTGGATTGCCCGCTTTTCACCACGTAGACGGGCAGAGGTTTCTAAGGCATGTGCGCATTCACGCCCTTATCCCGGCAAACGGGGTCGGGCGGCTCTTCGAGCACGTAGTGCGTCCAGCGGTCATGCGTGGTCTTGATGATGGCGAATGGACAGCCGCAGAGATCCTTCGCGAACTGGGAGTCTCATACCCTCAACTGCATAGGCCTGAGGAGAACTTCCTGAACTACGGGGGACATGTTGCGGATGACCTGCTCGGACGCTGCATGACCCTTTATCGAAGATCGGTACAGGGGTCTGTCGGCGATGACAGTCTCGACCTGCCGCAGTGGCTTGTGGATGCCTTTCGCGAATGGATAGACGGGCACCCCTCCCACCGCATCCCGTTGGAGGGCCATGCGGAACGCCCGCAGATACATCTTCGGCTATCTCTTGACAGTGCAGCGGTTACGCTGGTGGTCGCGCAACTGCCCTCAGAGTGGCGTTCCGGACGGACGATGAACGTATACGCCGAAAACGGGCCCGATGATTCCACTCTGGTGGCCGCGCAACGCGTCGAGGTCGACCCGTTCGTGAGACAGACGGAGTCGCGGCTCGAGCTGCCGCTCGAGACTTTGGCTTCTCGCTACCGTGTGGAATGGCGGAAAACTGACGACGAATGCTCCACCGTCGAACATGTGCGGGGGTTCCTGGGTAACGGAGTCCGCTGGGCGGCATTCGCGGCCAACGACCCGGAGAACAGATTGATCCGACAGCAGTACCTGCCACGGGGCGAAGTCTGGCTGGTGTGCCCGACAGATGCATGCGTGAAGGCAGTCCAAATAGACGGCGGAGTGGTCGAGCCGGCCCAATGCCCAGAGAGCTTTGGGTTGGATGGGATCAGCGGGATGTCAGCACGCCTCATTGATACCATGCGTTGCTCCGGCCTCGTACTTGAGATGAGTCCGGCAGACGGCAAGACGGCCGAAGAACACATCCCAGTGGACTTGATGCCCCAACTCAGGCTGGTAGGGGAGGTCCCGGGGGCGTCGATCGCCGGAGTGCCGGTGTGCGCAGAGGTTCCCGAAGTTGACTGTATTGGCGACAACAATGGTGTAGTCGTGGAGATCGAACTGCTGGACGGCATGGCGAGACCGCCACTTCCTGCGTTCGTTCAGGCGTCAGAATTGCGGGCAGTTTTGCAGGGACGGTCTGGGGTCTTTCGGTTCCGTGTTCGCGGTCGTCTGGGGCGACGCGGAACGCCAGTCACGGTCGCCCTGATCCCCGGCTTGCAGGTCCGCTTCACTCCCCCCATCGTACTCCCCGGGCACAATGGGCACACGGTAGTTGACGTCTCAGCGCCTCATTGCCAGGTGCGCAGAAACCCCCAGTCTGCACACCCGGGTGTATCCGGCCATGACCCGATGGTAGTTAGTCCCGATGCGCGCCGGCTAAATCTGCAATTGGTGCACCTGCCGCCAGGGGGGGGAGCGCGCCAGTTCGATCTGGCGGTGGTTGTCCCCAGGCTACTGGTGGGAGTGACCACGCCCGGTGGTGAGCCCAATTTGCTTCCGGCTGTGGCGAGAATACCGAAGCAGTCAATTGAGAACACGCCCCGCGTTTTCCTGGACCTCTTGATGCAGCCTAATCCGACTAGATGGAATGCGACTCTGCGCGCGGATGCCCTCCAAGCCGCCGTTACGCAGCCGGCGGGCCGGCAGACCTCCAGCGCGCGCATAAGGTTCGACCTCGCGATGTGGAGAGACGCCATTCTCGCGGCAAACAGGGCTGTCGAGTTGCGTGTCGATGCCTATCGCGCCGACCTGCAGATAGCTGAAGGAACTCTTGTCGCTCTCATATCATCGGAGTGCCGACTGGTCAATGCCACTGCTGAATTCGTTCTAGGTGGCCGAGGCGCAATTCTCCGCTACGAATTCGATCCCCACGGCCCTGCGGCGAATTTGCGCCTGGTCAGCACCTCTTACCCTTGGCTGTCACCCATCGAGATCCAGGTTCCCGGACGGCACAGAGGCGAGATCGAGCTGCCCAATATGGCCCCGGGGGCGTACGCGATCGAGCCCGTGGGAGACCCGTGCAGTCAGGCTGACATCATCCCTGATCTCGACGGCATGAAGTGCTTGGACCTGCTGACCCACGACGAGGCGCAGCAACATGGTTGGGAGGCGTTGCTTCGAAAGACCGCGCAGATCTGGGACGGAACGTGGCGTCAGCGCGGCGGCCAATGGGAACTGGACGAGGAGAGCGCGGACCGGGCGGACCATGATATGTCCCGGTACGTCAGAGAAGCGCAGGGCACGCACCCCGCTTTGCGTCTCAAAGCCGACGATCTCCGCCACACATTGGTGCTCATGGTGTACTGGGGCAGCCAGTCTGTCCGCTGCAAGCAGGCCATGTCTGCGCAGTACTGGGAGCGGGCGGTGCTTCTGACGGTCAGGCTGCTTAGGCAGTGCACTCACGCACCCAACCTCTTCGGAATGCTCACCGATCGGCTCGATGAGCTCAGACAGGTCGCATGCCCGAGGACCCGCGAGATCTGCCGTCGACTTCAGGGCGTGCTCATCAGATGTTTCCAGCGCTGCTGACTCCGGAGGTCCGCTTCGCCATGTTCGACCCGATCCAAGTGACTCTAGACTTGCGTTCACAGTATGAGAGCTACGTGACGACGACGCTGCCGATCCGGTATGACGGTCTAATGGACGACCTGCGCCGTGAGTTGGCCAGCCCCGATACCTTCGTCAAGGGCCCCTATCTGGAGGCGACGCCTCCTTTCGTTCACCATGATCAGACCTACTCTGAGCTGGTGGAGCAGGGCCTCCTGTGCCAGGGCTGGAAGGCGGTTTTTGGCCCCGATTTTCCCCCCGAGCGCCGCCCCTATCGACACCAGTACCTAGCATATGAACAGGTCATTCGGCGGAACCGCAACCTGGTTGTTGCCACTGGAACGGGTAGCGGCAAGACGGAAGCTTTTCTCGTGCCGGTCATCGACTATCTGTTGCGGCAACAGGAAAAAGGGGAGCTTGGGCCGGGTGTACGTGCGCTGCTGCTGTACCCGATGAACGCGCTGGCCAATGACCAGCTCAAGCGAATGCGGGAGTTGTTGCAGCATCTGCCGACGATCACCTTCGGACGTTACACAGGCGACACGCAGAATCAACGCGACCAAGGCAGACAGCAATACATTGAGGAGCACCGGAATGAAAGTCGGTTCCGCGAACCCCTGAAGAACGAGCTCCTCTCCAGAGAAGAGATGCACGCAAGCCCTCCCCATCTATTGTTGACGAACTATGCGATGCTGGAGTACCTGCTCCTCCGTCCCGAGGCATCCCCACTCTTCGGACGCGATCAGTGGCGGTTTGTTGTTCTGGACGAAGCTCATACCTATGACGGTGCACGAGGTATCGAGGTCGCAATGTTGCTGCGCCGCCTGAAGGATCGGGTTGTGCGCAGCGAACCAGACCGACTGCGCTACATTGCAACCAGCGCTACTTTGGGTACCGAAGAACGGTCAGACATCAAGGTGGCCGAATTCGCAGGGGAGCTGTTCAGCGAGGAGTTCTGTGCGGACGATGTGGTCATGGGTGAGAGACAGGCATTGTGCGAAGATGGTCAGGCTCTGTGGACCATGAAACCATCTGCATTTGCATCTCTGGCGGAGGCGGCCCAGAAAGAGCCCTGCGACTTGTCCGATCTCGCGGTCCATGCAATTGATCTTGGCGTGCCTGCAGACATCGTTGCCGAAGCGAAGGGGCATGCTGAACAGCTCTCCATGACAGAAAGCTCGGACGACACTCGCGCGCGGATCAGTCGTTTCCTTTATGATCTTCTGAAACGCGAGGAATACCTGTGGAAGCTGCGAGCCACTCTGGATGAGCACCGTGTCCAGAGCTTGGAAGCTGCCCGGCGAAAAGTCTTTGGTGAGCTTGACCCGGACACGGGGCGAGAGGCCCTCGTGGGGCTTGTCGCCCTCGCTGCTCGTGCTCGCCCATCGTCGTCAGAGACCAGCCTGCTTCCTGCAAGATACCATGTGTTCGTTCGCGCTCTTGAGGGAGGCTTCGTTCGGCTCTATAAAGGGGCGAGGCTTCACCTCGCTCCGCGCGAGACCGAGGAAGTAGAGGGCCGAGAAGTCCCAGTGTTCGAAGCTGCCGTCTGCACCAACTGCGGCTCGCTCTTCCTCGTAGGCGACTGGCAAAGTGGCAGGATCTGTCAGGCACCCCTCAAGGCCGCTGACCACATTGGTGACAATGTGGAGCTCTTTTGGGTGACCCCGGACGCAATGTGCCCTGGCAACGCGGACGATGAGGATGAGGACCTGGAAGGCGAGAGTGATGCGTTGGCGACGGTCGACCCGGAGTCCTTCGCTTTGTGCACTGCGTGCGGGGACGTGCGACCACAGAGCGAGACCACCCCATTAGTGTGCACTTGCGGCGCGAGTCAACAGTTCGTGAGACTGATCAGGGCTGCCAAGTCCAAGGATGACATGGTGCGCCAATGTCCGGCCTGCAAGAAGACTGCTCAGCGCCGCTCCATGATTTCGCGGTTCACACTCGGGCGCGACGCACCGATCGCCGTCTTGGCCAGCACGCTGTACGCTCATCTGCCGGAGACGACCTTCGGGGGCCAAGAAGAGACCGAGGAGCGGAGAGCACGGCAGTTTCTTTCCTTCGCAGACAGCCGTCAAGACGCGGCATTCTTTGCTGCGTATCTTGAGCGTACCCACAACCGCGTCCAATGGCGCAGGATCATTTACCAGACACTGCTGCGCAGTTCCTCTATGGCGCGTGACGGGGAGTGGGTGTTGGATGACTTGCAGCCCTTGGTGCAACGATCCGCCGTGGAGCTCGGCCTACTGGACGCGACCGAAAGACCGCAAGAACTGATTAACGAAACGTGGCGTAACCTGCTTCTTGAGTGTCTTCGTTTCGACCGCCACAATGACCTGGAGGCTACAGGCTGTATTGCATACAGGTATCGACGGCCTGCAAGCTGGACAGCGCCGTCCCTGCTCAAAGATGATCCGTGGGGGCTAACAGATGACGAAGTCTGGGCACTGTATGAGACTTTGCTCGACACGGCACGCGTACACGGGGCTGTGACGTTCCCGAACACTACGCTGCAGCCCAACGATGAATGCTTCGCGCCAAGAAATCGTGAGGTGTTCCTCGTCTACCAGGTAGAAGGCGCCCGTCGCGATGTGGTGAAGTGGCTTCCGTCCGAAGGGCGCACGAACGGCCGGTTTCGCGTGCTGGAAAGGCTCTCAGAAGGCAGAGCCGAGATCGGCCACCAACAGATCGAGGAAGCGCTCCATGCCATCTGGGACGACCTGACATCACCCCGCACGTCCGTACTGCGCTTTCGGTGCGATAGGCGCGGTGCGTACTACTACCAGATCGATCGTGAACGCCTCCTGCTAGCCGGCCCCGAGATCGGCAATGCGCAATGGTTCCAGTGCAACCTGTGCAAACAGTTGACCACTCACAATCTTCGCGGCGTGTGTTTTCAGACAGGCTGCAACGGTGTCTTGGTCCCATGCCACCCCAATGAGGCTCTAGCTGACAACCATTACCGTCGCCAATACTCGACGCCACACGAGGACGTACCTATCATCCCGATGTCAGTGCGCGAACACACAGCGCAGCTTTCGAACGAGCGCGCTGCACGGCTGGCAACCGACTTCGTTGCCGGGCGCGTGAACGTTCTGAGTTGCTCAACTACCTTCGAACTCGGTGTGGACATCGGTGAGTTGCAGTCCGTATTGCTTCGCAACATGCCGCCGAAGCCCGCGAACTACGTGCAAAGAGCGGGCCGGGCAGGGCGGCGCCTCGATTCTGTTGGCTTTGCACTCACCTACGCCCAACGTCGCACCCATGATCTATTCTTCTTCCAACACCCTGAGCGGATCGTCAACGGGCAGATGCGTGCTCCCCGCGTGCGGGTGGCCAACGATAAGATCATCAAGCGCCACATGAATGCCGTCGCGCTGGCAGCCTTCTGGCGAGAGCACCCGCAGTATTTCTACGATGCGGGCACCACGTCCGAACGAGCCAGGGCGTTCTTTGGGTCTGGTGATCGCGCAGACGGCGTGGAGGCTTTTCGGCGGTTTATCGCCCAGAAGCCAGAACACGTGAGAGACGCTCTCACGAGAATAGTCCCAGATTTCGAGATCCGTTCCGGCCTCTTCTTTCATGACTATATCGGCGTTAGGGATTGGGGTCGGTGGGTAGAAGATCTGCTCGCCGAGGGCGACTCCGAGACGCCTGGGGTGCTGACCAAGGCATCCGAGGGCTATACCGGAGAGTTGATGAGCATCAAGGACCTTATGGACCAGCTCGAGAGCGAGAAGCCCCCCAATTGGACAGGGCGCTATGGGCACTTGGAAAGAGTGCGGGAGACAATCTGGAAGAGGAGGCTGATCGGCTACCTCGCGAGTAAGGGTGTCTTGCCTAAGTACGGTTTCCCGGTGGACGTCGTTCCTTTGCAGATCAACAACACGAACATCCCACGAGGCGACACCAATCCGGAAGATCCTCTCGAATTGGACCTGGATCGCGACTTGAGAATCGCTCTCGCTGAGTATTCGCCCGGCTGCCAGATCGTGGCCGGCGGCAGCGTGTGGACATCGCGAGGCATCCATCGTCCGTCGGACCGCCAGTGGGTGCGGCGGGAATGGCGAGTGTGTGATGGGTGCGGGCGATACTTCTCACGCGTCTACCTGCCGGGCGAACAGACAGCGGACTTCGGCGACTGCAACGTGTGTCAGACAAGACTCCGAAGAGGTAGCGGGTCCGGAGGGGTGTTCATCGTGCCTGAGTTCGGCTTTAGCACACATCATGAGAAGCCCGGCCGCCCGGGCGAGCGCAGACCCCGACGTGCGCATACGACAGAGGTGTATTTCTCCGGAAAAGACCAAGCTATCGCGCAGGGCGCCCCCCGAATCGTTGCAGGCGGCAAGATCACGGCCACAGCCTGGCGCGACGCGGACCTGGCAGTGATCACCCGCGACAGTTTCAGGATCTGCGATCGCTGCGGCTACGGGGTCGCGGGATGGGAGACGCCTCCTAAGGCACACGAAACGCCGTGGGGCAAGCCCTGCGGTGGACACATCCAAAGGGCGCCCTGCCAACTAGGGTACGAGTTCAAGACAGACATCTGCCAGATCGCCCTTGCGGGTCTCGACTTCCCCGCAGGCGACCGGGCCAACTCGTTCTGGCCGTCACTTCTCTACGCTCTCGTTGAAGGGTGTGCCGTGGCTCTGGACATCTCACGAGACGACATTGGAGGGGTCCTCTTCCGGGAGGCTGCAGGCCACAGCATCATCCTCTACGACGATGTGCCAGGGGGGGCCGGCCACACCTGGCGCATCGTGAATGAGGACAACGCGCTTGAATCACTACTTCTGGCGGCGAGAGACCGTGTCGGCGGGGAGTGCGGCTGCCAACCGGAGACCAGCTGCTACGGCTGCCTGCGCGCCTTCAGCAACCAGCGGTATCACGAGCAGCTCCGACGCGGGGACGCATATGAGTTCCTGGACCACCAGGTCGTGCCTTACCTGACAGCGAATTGACGCGCCACGGTAGTCCTGACAGCCCGGGGCGGGACTCTTGTATCTCGCACCCCCAATTCCGAAGGGTGAAGCAACGTCGATCGAGCAGATACGAGAAAAGGTCGCCGAACGCATCAGCAAGCGTGGCTTGGAGTACGCCGATGACATACTGTTGCAGTGCTGCAGATTCGAGCAGCTGACGGACGGGTCGCCCTTTGCAAAGGCGTTCTCCGCAGCACTGGATTCCTTGGGCGGGCTGGGTGGCGCTGAAACGCAGGACGGTACGTGCCCTGAGGAAATGCTCGAGACGGCGCGCGGCCGGTACGGGTATGATAAGCGAGATCAGAGCGAAAAGCGCTGGTGGTTCGAAAGCCCAGAGTAGCTGCGCCTATCCCATGATGGATGCGAATGTTGGGACCGCTGCACGAGGTCTAGGAGCCTGTCCACGAATAGGCCGGGGCCGACCTCGAGCGACACCGTGCCGCATGCCGCCATCTGGTACTCGAACAGGTAGAATACTGGCCCCAGCACAGTGGCCAGGTTGGCGCGGTTGATTTCGTCGATGATCAGCAGCACGGGGCTCTGCGGATGGTCTCTGGCCAAGCAGATGGCACGGTGCAAGGGGCCCTCGGTTTTCTCATATGCCACGTCATCCCGTCCCAGTCTGGGCCTGATGCCCCAGACGAAGTCGGAATAGCCGGTCTCAGCGTGGAACTGGGTGAATACACTGTGATCCTCGGTGACGCCCAGTCTCTCAGCCATCAGCTTGGCCAGATGGGTCTTACCTGTTCCGGGCGCGCCCTGCAGAACCAGGTACTTGCGCGCACGCAGGAGCCTCAGGACCTCCGCTTCGTCGTCGACCTCGTCGCCCCGGTTACGGTCAGAAAGGGCCTGAATCGCCTTCTCCACTGCTCGACGGTGCTGCTGGTTCCTTGGCCAGTTCCGCAGTCGCGCGTCGGCAGCAAGATAGCCCTTCACGATCTCTTCATACTCTGCGCTTCCGGGATCACGTACAACATCACACGCCAGTATGTGCTGGCCGTACTTCTCGAGTGTGGTGGACAGATGGGGCAATGGGTCGGACTGATCCGCCGGGAGCCTGGTCTCGACGTCGGCGAAGTTGGACTAGCAGAATCCCACCGTGCGACTGGTCAGCCGGCGGTAGATGCGTTGGGTTCCCGGCCGTGTGGCCAGCTCGTAGTCGTCACCGAAACCGGCGGTGCCAACCACGAGGCTAACCAGCCAGGGGCCGTCCAGGGCCGGGAACACGACCAGGGAGAGCCCCTGGTATGGTCCAGAAGGCGGCTCAGATCCACCGATCACCCCGAAGTACGGTGCCCCCTTTTCCAGTGCATCGCCTTCAGTCGCCTTGCGAACGATGTAGGTGACCCCTTCCTTGCCACCATACTCAGCAGACCATTACCAGAACTGCTCTGATACCTCGTCGATCTGATCCCTGTCGCTCCGGGTGGGTTCCGACATCGCGCTCCCTCTTCTTGCGGGTACCGTCTCTGCAGACGTGTCAACCTTCGCGTTACCGCCCTAACACTGTCAGGGCCTTCTGCTTCAGTGTGTCTTCGTTGTCCACCATGGAACGCAGGAAGCGGCGGCTGTGCTGGGTCAGGTTTCCGCGGCTGCGCACTGGAATGACCCAGTCCGAGTACTCCGTCACCGCCTGCAGGGCTGCCCAGCGCGTCCCGGAAATCGCCGGCATCTGCGTACCCGTGCTCTCAAAGAGCTCGGTAACGGAGTGCCGCGCGTCCTGCACCTGCGCCCGTTTCCGCTCCAGCTTATCCCGTTCCTTCTCGCTGCACTCGCCGTCGTGCCGTGGGGGGATCTTCGGCAAGGGCAGGAGTTCGTCCAGGAAATCGGCAAAGCCCTGGGTATTCATCTGCTGTTCCGCGAGCCACCCCGCCAGCTCCCGGAACTCTTCGACCCAGGCCCAGGCAAGGCCCAGGGCCTGGGCCGCCTCTTTGATGCGTTGCAGCGGATTGCCCACGTGGCGGATGGTGTAACTGGCTTTGTTCCTGCGCAGAGCCAGGCTCAGGGTGTTCCAGCACACTACACGCACCGAGGTGACCGCCGCCTTGAAGGCGTGCTCTCCGTCATGCCCTGCGGTGATCAGCAGATACCCCTGAGATACGTCTTCGGTGCTTGGGATGGTGACGTCCATATCCAGCAGGCGCGCCAGTGCCCAGACGATCTTCCCGCCCGCGAGCGCTCCCGCCGTCTCGATCTGCACCGGGTGGCCTTCGTCTCGGCCCGCCTTGAGGAGATCGAAGCAGAAGCCTACGACCTCCTCGTTCTGCACGGGCGTGTAACGGTCCGTCGTGATGCCCAGGAAGCCCTCCGGGGAGTTCGCGCGGTCCAGCCGGACGATGATTGCTTTTCCCGGGACTTCCACGGTTCGGGCAGGATCGCTCGGGTCCAGAGCGGCGTAGAGGGGCCTGCGCGCCACCTGCCAGTCCAGCCCTGACAGCCGGCAAGTGGCTGCCACGTCAACGGGGTGGTCTTCGAGCACCGCACCGAGACCGTGCCACATGGGTTGTCGCACTGAGAACCCAGACTCGAACAGGTGAGGCATATTGCTTGGCTCCTTCGGTCTGCTTGTATGATGCGCAGCGCGCCTGGAATCTGCCAGAGACAGTACACCCGCTGAGGCACGAGTGTGACATTTCCACTGGAAAAATCGGGAGTCGCCTGACGAGAGCGCTTATTGACTGTTCGATAAGCACTCTCGCCTCCGCACAATCAACCGGTAAATAGCGCGAGTGCCCGCATCCCCTCCTACCCTTCCTTTAATGGTTTCCCTTCCTCCCCACTAGACGGCCCCTGGTCCGGCTGATTTGCGCCGCCGATGTCACACTGGCGCCGCGCCCGGCGTACATCCAGTGTATATCCAACCGGGGCTGACGCCATCATGAGTTGTTGTTGCCTCAGTCAGCCGACTCAGAGGCGACCGGCACACAGACAGTGCACATCCAATCGGGGAGTGATCAAATGGGCGAAGCTATCCTTGTGCGTTCGGAAGACGACGTTCGGCCTCAACTCCAGAGCCAGTATTGCCAGGTGCTGCGTTTCGACCTCAAGCCCGAGGAGATTGCTGCAGCACTGAACCGGACCGTGGTGGGACAGCAAGATGCATGCCGGGCGCTGTCGGTACATCTGCGCCGGCATATGCTCAAGGTCCGGGAGATGCATTACTACCGCTACATGCGGCGCGCGCCCTGGAGCACCGATGACCTGGGCGGAGTCCTGCTCCTGGGCCCGACCGGATGTGGCAAGACCTACCTGGTGCGCGCTCTCGCCCAACTGGCCTCTCTGGTTTTCCACTCCGAAGACGCATCGAGCCTCACCGAGACTGGCTACGTCGGGCGCGACACCAGCGACATAGCTCGGGCGATCACCCTGGAGGCCGGTGGATATGCACCACTGGCCTCGACGGCGCTGCTGTTCCTGGACGAAGTGGACAAGCTGCGCTTCCGCCCAGACAGTGCCGGCAAGGATGTTACCGGGGAGGGGGTCCAGCGCAGCCTGCTCGCTCTGCTCGACGGGGCGGAGGTCCGCTTCGCCAGCGACGGACGTCAGCGGAACCGCGACGTGGCCCTGGGCACCGACTGCTTGTTCATCACACTTGCCGGCGCGTTCTCAGGCCTGGAGGAGATCATCGCCCGCAGGCTGCGGCGAGGGAAGACAAGCATCGGCTTTGGGCGCGAGCCCCTCGACCACGACCGGGCTCGGCGCCAGGGCGATCTGCTGCAGGAGGTCACCCCTGAGGACTTGGTCCAGTACGGGTTCATGACCGAACTGGTGGGACGCCTGCGCGACATCGTGCCTCTGCGTCCCCTGGACGCCGACACCATGCGAGACATCCTGCTACATCCGGAGTGCGGCCCCCTGGCCATCTACCAGCGCAACGCCATCAAGGAGGGTTTCAGCCTGGAGTTGACCGACGATTTGGTGGACAGGATTGTCACCAACGCGCTCGGTTCCGGCCAGGGCGCGCGCGCTCTCAAGCGGATTCTCGCCCAGGTCACGGAACGCGCGCTCTTCGAGATGCCCGGGCGTGTGAGCAGGCGCGGCGACACAGTGGTGAGGTTGGGCCTGAGCGCTCTGGAGGACGGTAGGTATGAGGTGATCACTGCTCCCGCAGAGGGCGGCGCCGTGGACTGGGAGCGGATGTTCAACGAAGTGAAGGACTGGATCGAGGATCGGGAACAGATGATGCCCCGGGGGATGGTGGCCGAGGATGAAGAGATGCTTCTGACCAAGACGTCGCAGACCGAGAAAGCAGTCAGGAACCCCACTCCCTGTTCTCGTCCGGCTGAGGAGGAAAAGCAGGTACCGGCGGAGCTGGAAGCCTCCGCAGAGGTGGCCGCAGCTCTGATCGCCAGCCAGATCAGTGGAGAGGGTTACGAAGTTGTTTGCGAGACGGAATTGAAGATGAGGGGTAGGCAGCTGGGCATCTACGACATGAGTAGCGACTTGCCCACTGTCAGGGTGACTTTGTGGGTAGCTTCCCCCGAAAACCCCGATGTCCCCCCCGAACTGTCCGGTCGTCGCCTGCGCGCTTACGCAGAGAAGGCAGGTATCGAGGCCGACGGCTGGTGCCTGCGACGAGGTGCTCGTGCGTGTGAGGTCCGGGTGCGTCCGGACGGGCGCCGCTGGCGCCGGCATGTGGTGATTATCGGGCTCGACTATTCAGAAGCCAGGAAGTACCTGCATTGAGAGCCACGCCGTATCTTGGGTCAACGGAAACGACGCAGGTTGGCTGAGCGTGATGCGCGTCACTCTGGCTCCGTCTCCTCGTGCCAACCGTTCCCCACACAGAGAGAAAAGGCACCTATCACCATTCCGGGGCTCTTCAGACAAGAAAGCCCCGTTTTTTCGCAAGATGTGGATTGGCCCAAATAACTCCATCATGGCCGCGTGTTGCCGCCATCCTGCGGGTGAGAAAAGGCGCGTCGACTGTCACGTCGTGTCATCCATGACGTGTACAAATAGCTCCCGGGTCACCGTAAGCCGTAACGAAGCGATAAAAGGCTTCACGACGGTGGCCTCGCACCAGCAGGCTTGGGCTTGCGTGCCAGGGAGCAAGGGACGTGCCTACCCAGGAGTTGGTACACAATGAACGCCATGCAGGTCAGCGCTATCGTGTCTGTCGCCAATTGCCCCATCCGCGAATCGCGCGGCAGCCTTACCCGGGCGGCTTCGAGACCGTTGAGCCTCCGGAGGCGCCTTCAGGCGCTCGCTCTGCAGGCGGCGGCCGGCGATCCTGCCGCCTGGCAGGCGCTGTGGAAGGCAGTTCTCGACAGCAGTCTGATCCTGAGTTGGGCAAGGAAGCGCTTCAACTCCCGCGATGACGCAGAGGATGCGGCATCGGAGGCACTCATCCGCGCGATCAAGGGCTTCCCCACCTACGAGCCGCGGCTGTCCAAGTTCACGACCTGGGTATACAAGGTGGCACACAATGCCTTCAATGGTTATTACAGGCGCCGGGTGAAGCCCCAGAAGGACATCGATTCGCTTGAGGAGCAGCCCGTGGATGTGCCGGATCAGCGGACGCCCTTTGGTGGCGGGGAGCATGGCCTGCGCTTTCTTTGGGCGCTGCTCTGCTCCTCCGCTGCCGGGCTGTCGGACCGGCAGCGTCAGGTTGTGTGGTTGGTGGCCGTGGAGCGGCTGGAGCATTCGGAGGCTGCGGTGATCGTGGGGATTACCGAAGGGTATTGCAGGCAGGAGTACTCTCGCGCCAGGGCGAAGCTCCGCAATGCATTTCCCGAGGCCGCTCGCATCTCTTACTGGCGGGGCGAAGATCTCCTGCCGTCGGGAGCTGTCTGCGGGACGCCCACAAGTCGCGCACCATATGACGTCGAGTTCGCACCGTATCAGGCACGGCCTTGTCCTTGACCCAATTAAGCGGCTATCGAAACGGGGAGGGATTTCCGATGAACCAGGCGCTCCGCCTGCTCAGGATCCTGCAAGAACTGCCGAGGCTTCGCGGGAACGAAGAGAGCACAGCTGCCGCCCTTGGGGAAAGGTTGGGCGCCTGCGAGCGGACGATCTACCGGGACATGGCGCTTCTCGCGGAGGCCGGGTTCCCCGTCCGTAATGATGGTGAAGGCTACTACCTGCCGCCCACGAACCCGGGACTGTCTGTGCAGCTGAGCGCCACGGAACTCAGCGCGATCCATTATGCACTGGACTGGCTGGAGGAAGCTCTCCCTGACGCGCTGGCGATCGATTCGGACGCCCTTGTGGGAAAACTGGCGGCCGTGTGCGGCACGCGCGAGGCGCAGATATGCGCGGGTACGGAGGGGCTGCGCATCTGGCCGCGGCTTACTGACGGGCCGGCGGTGACCAAGAACCTGCAAACTGCCCTGAAGGCGCGTCGCGAGCGGCGCAAATTGCGGGGGATCTACTGCAGTCTGGAAAGCAACACCACGCTGGAACGCATTCTTCACCCGTACGCGATCATCTACCGGGCGCAGGCCCACTACATCGTGGCCTACTGCGAAGAGCGCCGGGCAGTCAGGACATTCCGCCTAGATCGTTTTCGGGAACTTGCGGTGCTGCCGCAGGCGGCGGAGATCGACGATGACTACGATCTCGAGGAGCATTTCGCCGGAGCGTGGGAGATGGTCGGCGGGCGCAAGCAAACGGTGAGACTGCGCCTCACCGGGAAGGTTGCCCAGCGCATGTCCCAGGCATGCGTGCACCCCAGCCAGCAGATCCTCAACCGCACGGAGGACGCCCTGGAACTGCAACTCAACGTAGCGCTGACCGAGGAGTTCGAGGGCTGGCTCCTGAGCATGGGCGGAAGCGTCGAGGTCCTTGCGCCGCAGACACTGCGCAGCCGTATCCGCGAACAGGCCCGAAGACTGTTCGAGAACCACAGCGACAACAGCGACGGGAGTTGACCGGCGAACCCGCAGGGGGGACTTGGTTCAAGTCCCCCTCCCAGGACCACGGCCGGGGCACAGAGACGCAGAACGAGCACATAACCCGAGTTACACTGAGCCCATAAGCCCTACGGACTTACGCGCACAGGTGCTGAAAACCTGAGTGCATAATCCGGCTTACAGGCCCACTCTTCGCACGTTTGCGTCCGGGGCGTTATCCATTATCGGACGGTAACGGAACTTACGCGGACGGTGCCGGCATCGAGACTGACCACGGTAGTGTTCATTACTATCGTGGAGGCTCGAGATGCAGATCCCCCAACTCGTCGACCTGTTCGTCGATCACCTGCGCACGGAGCGTGGGGCGTCGGAAGCAACGGTGACCGCCTATCGCTCCACACTCGTCATGCTGCAACAGTTTCTCGATCGCGAGAGCGATGCGCCGGACTTCGAGGACGTCACGACGGCCACTCTCCGGCGGTTTGTCAGTTCCCTGAAGGTCGCTGGGGCAGCGAACTCATCGGTTGGGCGCCACGTGCATGCGATCCGCAGTTTCTGGCGTTTCGTGGTCGAGACGTACGATCTCGGCACCAACGCTTCGCTTCCCCTGCGCGCGCCGAAGCCCGATCACCGGATCCCCACGGTCTTGTCTCCCGATGAATGTCAGGCGCTCATCAACGCCTGCGAGCACAATCACTATCGTCTCTATCGCGTCCGTGACCGGGTGCTGGTCAAGCTGATGTGCGTGGTCGGACTGCGTCGGAGCGAGGTCATTGCGCTCCGCGTCTGTGACTATGACCGGTCGGGGCGTGCAATCACGGTCGCCATGTCCAAGGGGCGCAAGTCCCGCCTGGTGCCGATCCCGGGCGATCTAGCGGCCGACATCGACGCCTGGCTGCAGATGCGTCCGGTGGTGGATCACGACCGCCTGCTGACCACGCGTACCGGCAAGGGGCTGTCGACGAAGTGCCTGTACCGCACGCTGGAGCGTCTGGCTGAGGAAGCAGACCTGTCGGATCGGCACATCACGCCACACGGGCTTCGGCACACGGCCGCGACTCTCGTCCTGCGTAACTCCGGGGATCTGGTGGCGACCAGTCGCATGCTCGGGCATTCGAGCGTTGCGGTGACGGGGGATGTGTACTGCCATCTCACCACGGACGACGTGCGACGCGCGGTGGGTGCGCATCCTCTTGCCGGGCTTGAGCGGAGAACAGTCGCGTTGGCGGTGGGGCCGACGGCGGATGGTGTGCGCCTGCCGGAAGACGCGCGGGAGATCGTCCACGCCGCCGAATGCCGGGCCAGTGAGGCGCTCGCGGCATTTCGCGATTGGGCCACAGCCGACAGGGCTCGGGCTGAGCGCAATCGGCGCCAGTGCGTTCTGGAGGTGGTGCGCAACTACGTGCGACCGCGGGAGACGGTGGACCGGTCGGTAGTGGAAACGGTGCTGGTGCGGGGCGGCGTTGTGGACGGGTTCACCATGGCCGAGCATCTGCGGATCGCTAACCTGTATGAGGTCCTGGTCCACTTGCCGGACCTCGCTGCGGCGGCTGGAAGCTGGGGCGAGTTGTTCAGCGATGTGGCCGGGCGTCTGACCGGGAAACGCAGTGGAGGTATGTCACCGGCGCAGGCGAGACGGATTGACGACGTGGAGCGGGAACTGCGCCAGACGGACCCGGACGCTGAGCCTGAGACAGCCTGGTTCGCGCATGCCCCAGCGCTTGTGGGGCGGACTGACTTGCCGCCGGAGGATGGGTTGTTGCTGGCTCAACTTGCGGCCAATGTTGCCTGGGCGAGACGAGGTCTGCCTCTCGTGTTCGCTGGAGCCTTCGAACTGCCGCTGCTGCAGCGGTGCATTGGGACCTACAACTCACTGGATTCCAGTCTGCTCCGTCTTTTCGTCGCCGGGCGCGTGAGCGAGTTTTGCCAGGAGGCTATCGGATCTGATGGGTGAGGAACGGTGCGAGAGGCCGGCCGCACGTCCATTCCCGGCAGAAGGGGCACCACAAGTTCGCGGAGGCGGCTGCGCTTGGGAAGGCTGGTGCCGCTCTTGCGGGCCGCGCGTTCGCGCTGGCCTGGTTGGGGGCTCCTGTCGTTCACCGGCTGCGCGCACGCGGACCGCATCGCCGACCTGGACTTCATATCACGAGAGGAAGCGTTGGCCGGCTAGGAGCTCTGGGCGGGCAGACTGGGAGTGGAGTGCGATCTGCGCGACATGGAGCCGTACACATCTGACGGTGTGTTAGACGCGACCTACGCGGTGCGTTCCCGCAACGGCGCGCATCAGTTCCTGATCCAGGGCTTGTCTGGAGAGTTCATCTCGTACCGAAGACGCCGCTACGCCCAGCCAGGAGGCGCCTTCGTGGAGTTAGCACTACCGCTACCCAATGACAAGCTGTGCGCGATGCGCCGAACCTTACTGGACTGCACGAACTGTTGGACGACCCCGAGTGGTCCGACCAGGTAACGCCCGACTGGGTAGAAGCCCTGCTGCGCATCAAGTGTGGTGGGAGATGGCTGCAGACCAAGCACGATTTCCTCGAAGCATTCCTCGCTCTCAGACGCATCTTCGGATAACCCCCCGCATAGCCGGGAACCCTCGCGTGGGGAAGGTCCATCGCCGTCGCTGCGCGAATTGCTCGGCGGTAGTCCCCCACGATGTTTCAGGGAGCGGTCGATTGAAGCATGGCGCAACAGGAGACGCTGGGGGTGGGCCTGCCCGCGCCTGCCCACTGTGAATGCAGCCTACCTGAAGGTGTCGTTATCGACGATCTCGGGACCGAGATCGCGCCGCGTGACCGTGTGCACCCGGTCCCTGAGGCGCTTGCCCGCGACCTGGCGCCGGCGACGCTGGTGCTCAATGAATGGTGCGACTACACCATGCGCAGACCGGGTGCTGATGAGCTTCTCGTCGGCCACCAAAGCGCCGAGCGGATCACCGCGGATTGCTTCCGGGTCCGGCTGGAGAATCGCCTGGGCCTCACCCGCATTCGGTTCCTGCGGGATGGACGCCAACTCAAGGAGGACCTCAGGGCTGAGGTGGTCTCGCCCAAGTTCCCCAGCCCCGCTGCTCACCTCAGCTTCCTGACCGCACTGCTGGATGACCTGTTCCTGCGCGCCGCGCGACTGCCTTTCGAGTTCGACGCCGCAACCAGCCGACAGGTGGCTGAGTCACTCCGGCCTCCCAGCCCGCTGTTCACCTTCCACTTCCTGTGCAACCACGCCCGCACACTGGACACGGCACTGCGCACCGTCCTTGCTTCGCCCCATCGGGCGCTGCTGGATGAACGCCGGCGCGTGCCCATCGGTCAGGCCACCGAGGTGGATGCCGACACAATCCAGGCGCTGCTGTTCGAGACCGGCGACTTGGGGCGCGCGCCGCACCTTCCTGTGGCCCGCGCCCTTGGAGGGTATGCACCCAGTCGCGTCTGGCAGCGTCTCCCGCGCCAGTCCTTCGATACTCCCGAAAACCGCTTCGTCCTGGCGTTCCTGCGCAGTGTGCAGGCGGCCGTGGACGCACTTCCCTCCCAGCGCTGGTGGGGCAATGTATCGCCGGATCGCAAGCGTCGCATTCAAGACGTGCGCAACGTCCTGAACCACGGGTGCCTGCACCCGATGTGGGAGGAGGTGGGGGAGATGGCGAGCATCCCCGCATCGTCGCAGGTGCTGGTGCGCCGCGAAGGGTACCGGGATCTGCGCCTCCTGTGGCAGCTCTTCCACCAGGCCCGGCGGCCCCTCTTTGCTCCACTCCAGTCAGCCATCGACTTGCGCGACGTGGCGACCCTGTACGAGTTCTGGGTCTTCTTCCGGCTGTGCGAGGAGATAGGTGACATTCTACAGCAGGACCCGGTCCTGAGACTGGAGCCCGGGGACAGGGAGGGACTCGGGTGGACATCCCGCGTTCTCTTTGGGGGGCGCGGTGAGTTGCGCTACAACCAGACCTTCCGCGGCGGCGGGCGTTCGTACTCTGTCTCGCTGCGGCCCGACTGCACGTGGTTGTTTGCGGGGAAGCCCACGGTGGTCCTGGATGCCAAGTTCCGAATGAGCTGGGCGGACGTGGTCGCAGCAACCGACCCCGACGAGACCGACGAAGGGCCGTCCCTGCAGCGGCAAACGGTGGCGACCCGCGAGGACCTCTACAAGATGCACACCTATCGCGACGCGCTGAAGGTGCGCGCCGCGGTGGCGATCTACCCCGGGGACACCGCGCTCTTCTGCTCAACAGATGGATCCCGGCGGAATGACGTTACCTTGCGCGAGATTCTCTTGGGCGGCTGCAGCGGCATCGGGGCGATTCCCATGCAGCCGGGACAATAACGGAGGCTTCGATGGATACCGCACAACAAGAACCACCCAGGGAACCGTGGGCCGACGGAATCTACAGAGTCCTGAAAGAAGCGGGGGAGCCACTCCATTACGTAGAGATCGCCAAGCGGGTAACTGGGGTCGAGGACCTTTCAAGCCTCGGTACTCCGCAGAACACCGTCAACTACACCATAAACAAGGAGATACGTCGCTCGACAAACCCGAGATTCGTGAGCATCGGAGGCGGCGTCTACGGCTTGACTGAGTGGGCGGATGGCCATGGTACCTTTGAGCAGACCTGCGACATCCTGCCTCTCCTCCAGTCCCGCCTGCAGGCGCAGGGGTTCAAGTTTAGCGACTGGCAAGTGGCCTGCTTCTATACCGCCCTGCAGACCAAGGGCTTCGTGCTACTCAGCGGCATCAGCGGCACGGGGAAGACAAAGCTGGCCCAACTGTTCGCCGAAATGCTGCCTCAGCCCCGAAAAGAGTTGCGAGCGTCCGAAGACGCCATCGCTGTGACCGTCAAACCCTACATGCTCAAGTACCAACGGGTTATCATCCCGAAGCAGTCGCTGCGTTTGTTCACGCCCCCGGCACCGGGTGAGACCCGTGACGTGACGGTGCGCTTCCCGGGTGGAGAGCAAGACTGCGGCCTGACTCACGTTGCCTACGAGAGCACGCGGTATGTCCAGATACTGTTTCGCGGGAAGGCCAAGGCCTGGGTCAATTCGCATTTCGCCGAAGGCGATCAGTTGTTCCTGGAACCCGAGGTAAGCGACACGGGCGAGATCACGGGCTTTCGTCTCTCGGATGGAGATGGCTCAGATGCCCCTTCCAGTCCAGGGGCGGAGGTTCAGGAAGGCTCCAATCATCTCTTCCTGCCCGTACGCCCGGACTGGCGAGACAGCAAGAACCTGCTGGGCTACTACAACCCGCTGGACAACTCGTACCACTGGACCGAGTTCCTGCGGTTCCTCGTGCGCGCCCGGGAGAGTCACCAGAAGGGCGACGGTCTGGCGTGGTTCGTGCTGCTGGATGAGATGAACCTGGCACACGTGGAGTACTACTTCGCCGACCTCCTAAGCGTGATGGAGTCCGGGCGGGACCCCGACACCGGGCTGACCCGAGAGGCCCTGCGTCTGGACTGTCCTGAAGATGCCGAAGGGGAGATCCCGCCCACTGATCTGCACCTGCCGCCGAACCTCTACGTCATTGGCACGGTGAATATGGACGAGACCACCCACGCCTTCAGCCCGAAGGTGCTGGACCGCGCCTTCACCATCGAGTTCAACCACGTCGACTTCAGCGATTACCCCGGCGACTACGAGGGGGAGGCCGAGGACCTGCCGGACAATGTGCGCAAGAACCTCCTGTCTCGGTTCACGGGCGACGGCGCTTTCGCGGTCATCGACAAGCAGCGCATTGCCAAGACCGTCGCCGCTCACCCGGCGTACGCAGGCTGGCTCCAGAAGCTGAACGAGGGCCTTCGCGACCACGACCTGCACTTTGGTTACCGGGTGTTCGACGAGATCCACATGTTCCTGTCATGGGCGGCTGACAACGGGGTCTTCGACGCACATGATGGCATAGCCGGGGCCTTCGACGCAGCGGTGTTGATGAAAGTGCTGCCCAAGTTCAACGGCTCCCGCGCCCGGCTGGAAGCTCCATTGCGCCATGTACTCGCCTGGTGCTTCAATCCGGACAGCCCGGACGATTTGTCGGTTACCCAGGCCATCCAGGCAGACGAAGCATCACGCAGCGGCACGCTGGCGACACTTAGCGCCTTGCAGTTCCGCCTGCCCCACACCGCCCGCAAGGCGATCCGCATGCTCCGGTCTCTCCAGACCGACGGCTTTGCAGCGTTTGGGTAGGGAAAGGGCTTTTGGCAGCAGAGGGATTCCATGCTGAGATAGAAGGAGGACGACCGATGCGCCGGACCTGTCTTGCCGCACTTGTCGTGCTTTGCTCGCTGGGCAGTGTCATCGCGCAGGAGATGCCTCGGTACCCCAATGTCAAGATCATGGTCGTGATTCCAGAGAAGGACTACGAGAAGTTCATTTTCCCCTTCTTCTGGCAACCACTGGACTTCTATGTCGACCGCACGTTTCCGACTAATGCAGCCGAGGAGGAGATCACGAAGGCCTTCACGGATGCCGGCTACATCGTTGTCGACCAGCAGCAATACGCTGCCCAGAGATACAGCAGTGAATTTGCCGAAGCCATGAAGGATCCCACGGGACTCAAGGCCAGACAGCTCACCTCGATCTATGGTGCCGACATTCTCGTGATTGGCCAAGCTTTCAGCGAGAAGGGCAGACAGGTCGGCGGCACCACCACGGCCCGGGCACGCGTCGAGGCGCGCGCCGTGGTCACGCGAGGGACGCCTCAGATAATTGCCGTGGATGGGCGCAATGGTGGGGGAGCGGATCCGAGTCGCATCATCGCAGGCAAAGTTGCCCTCGAGAGCACGGCGCGTCTGGTGGCCCCGTATCTCGTGAACCGCGTGGCGGAAACCGTGGGCGGGCCGAAGGCGAAGGAGCAGGAAGCATTGGGGCCGCAACCGACACGGGTGGCCATCTTGCCCTTCGACTTCCGCGCCCAGTACGGTCGCACGCCACCGTGGCTCGAAGCCGCCTTGCCCGACCTGCTCGCCGCGGAACTGTACAAGGCCGCCCAGTTCGATCTCGTGGACCGCACTCACACAGACCGCATCATTGCCGAACAGGGGTTCAATCTCTCGGGCCTGGTGAGCAACCCGGGTGAAGTGCGCACTCTGGGCACTCTGGCGGCCGCCGACTACCTGTTATTCTGCCGGGTTACGGAGTTTGCCGAGAAGACCGTCCGGCGCGATACCGGCGACTGGGGAGTCAAATACCCTATCAGCTTCGACGAGACGCGAGCGATCGTGAACGTTCACGTCACTTTCGTCAACGCCGCGACCGGGATCAGGGTCGGCGACGCAGACTGCCGCGGCGAAGCAGTAGGCCTTCAGATGCGCACTTCCCGAGATTGGGGTTGGCTGGAGGGAGAAGCGGACAAGAGTGCAGCCGGGCGCGCCTGCCGAGAGGCCATCTGCAAGGTGGTCGAGGCCTCTCTCACGTCGATCCCGCTCATGGCCGTTTGCCCGCACTGCAACGCACAACTTGTGGCCCAGGCGAAGTTCTGCCACAAATGCGGATCGCGCCTTGAGGTTGCGGATCCGAACTGCACAGGCTGCGGCAAGCGTCTGCCCGTGGGCGCCAACTTCTGCCCGTACTGCGGAACCCCGCGCAAAGCCTCGTCTGGAGACAACAGTGCCGTCCCGACGAGGTGAAGGCCCAACAGCTCATCGGGCATCCTGACGAATGTACGCTACCGCAACTCGTGCGCACGACACCGTTCCCAGAGCCGCGCAAAGAAGGGGGTAGGGCGCTGCTCTGCGGCCAACAGCGAGCCGCTCCGAGTGGTGGTGACACGTGGGGAATCCGGGCCGGACTCCTGCACGGCCCGTTTGGTCGGACCGCGTGCAAATGCCTATCGCGCCTGCGATAGGACCGAATTCGCCCCGGCAAGCGATCGTTCCTCGACAACCGGCTTGCCACGTCACGGTGTATGAGCCGCCTCTCAGAACATGCCCTTCAGTTGCTCCAGACACCACTGGCGCTCCTGGGGCGTTGTGCACGTGGTGGTGAGGCGGATCTGCTGTGCCTTGTTGCCGTCGCCACACAGGACCAGTATCTCGTTCGTGTGCGGTGTGCCGCCCGGCTTCACCCGCCATCGTTCCCCGGTGTTCACGAACCCCTCACTCGAAGCAAGGCAGACCCACGGCAGCCCTGCAAGCCGTTCCAGGCACTGGTTCACACCCCGCGGCGGATGTCCCTGCTCCTTCGTGCTCACTCGGATGCGCCTATCAACGGGTGTATCTGCCTTTGGCGGTTCGGTCAGGTCTGGGGGCGAAATGAGCGCAAAGCCCTGGTGCAGGAGTTCGAGGATTGGGCTCAATGCGATGTACTCGACGCCGTCGATGCACTCGCGGTCGAGCAGCGTCTCGACCTCGGGCGCGATGTACCACGACGCGAACTCATTGGCCGGGATCATGAGTTCATCGGACAGCCGCGCAAACAGCGGGTAGTGCTCGATCCAGAGGGCGCGGTCGAAGCCCACAGGTAGCGGCGGGAGCTCGATGCACCGAGGGAACTGCTCGAACAGGTACACCACCGGCACCTTCAACACTTGGCCGATGAGGCCCGCAAAGCTGATCTGGGCCTTATAGCCGCCGGTTGCGTTGATGACGCGCGTCATGCCCTGCGTCCCGCCGACACCAGACGTCAGAGCGCGCGCGCAGGCCTTGACCAGGTTGCGCAGACCGGTGCGCGCGAACTTGTCGCAGTCATCGCCGGAAAGCCCCGCGATCGACTGGGACGATACGGATTCCACTTCGCCGCGTGTTCCGTAGTACCGCGTCAGCACGTGGACAGTCCATTCGCCATCCTGCGTGTCTGAGCCGAGGAAATGCAGGTGCAGGGGCTGGGTGACAGTCCCGACGCTGAGGTTCTGCCCCAACAAGTGTGCGATGGAGTTGATCTCGGCGCCGCACAGCCGGTCCGTGGAATCCACCCGGCGCAGAGCCGCGAGTGCTTTCTGCTCATCCGGGTAGTCCGCGGGATCGATGCCGAATTGCCGGCGCAGGTTGGTGAGCATTGAGGTTCCGACAGTTGAGACGATGAAGGTGGCCAAGCGAGGTCCCCCTAGGGTCATTGCATTGTCTATGGACAAGCGGCAGCAAGTGCCAATGCGCGATTTGGATGGGCAGCGTACGTACGTAGGGCCGCCGCGATGTTGCTCGCCCCGGCGCAGCGCAGCACGCCGATCACCAAGTTGCGCAGGGCTGACATCACGTGGGGTGCCGCACCGCTGCGCACCTGACAGCGGTCTTCGTCGAAGGTCACATCGCGCACCCAGTGTAGCCGGTTCTCGATCCCCCAGTGTCCCCGCGACAACTCCAGCAAGCGGCCCGGATCGGCCTGCTCGGGCGGCAGGCTGGTGATGAGATAGTGGGTCTCTTGCGTGGCCTGGTCACCCTCGGCACGCCAACTGGTCAGTTGCGCAACCTGAGCCAGGTGAGGCCACTGTGCCCATTCGTTGAGCATCGTCGACGCCACCAATTGCCGAACTTCTACTCGCCCGCCATGCTTGCTCACGCGGCGCACCGGCGCGGATGTCTCCACGCCCGAAGAAAACAACACAGCAATCCCCTCATACAGCGTCGGTTGGTTCGCCTTCACTCGCAACAGGTAGTGCCCCTTTTTTCACCACTTGCCGACACAGGCTCCGTTGCGCCAATAGCGCGTCTCCGGTCACCACGTGCCCCTGCAGGTCCAAACGCGCCAGTACGGCCTTGACCGCCGCCAACTCCTGTCCCTTGCCGGGCGCCGCCTCCTGGGTCAGCACGATCCCGCTGCAATGGCTGAACGCCGCCACCAGATGCACTCCGGGCACCTGATCCCCATGAATGCCACGAAGCGTCTTGCCATCGAGGGCAATCGCTTCGCCCTCCTTCAAGCCCCGCGCGCACAGCCACTCGCCCAGCACCTGCTCAAACGCTCCCACATCCAGATGACGGAAGATGCGATGCAGCGTCGCCGAGTCCGGGGTCGTCAGCCGCTGGATCCCCAATGCATCGCACACCAGTTCGCAGCGAAGAACCTTGGTGCGCAGGCCAGCGAAGGACGTTGGCGGGATCTCACGGCCCAATTTGCAGAAAACAGTTGACGTAACTCCTCGCCCCCTGGTCCGGTTTCCCAGCCTGGTGTGCTGGCTGCTTTGCATGGGAGTAACGGCACACCCGGGGAGTCTGTCTGTGCATAGAGAGATTGTCCGGGCTGCCGGCGGGATGTCAACATCGGCTCTATCAATTTGGGCAGTGCTGGCAGGAGGAGAAGGCTCGGCCGTCCTGAGGCGCATCACTGCGCACTGGCGGTCAATGATCTTGCTCGGGCACGCGGCAAGCCCTCCAGCGGCCGGCCGGGGCACCTAGTCCGGTCTTCAGGCAGCGCGGCACACGTGAGCAGGTCTTCACAGCCGCACTGGTCCAGATCATCCCCCTGTCTGGCGTCTGCCGAACCACTTTTCGTTTCCGTCCGGATGTTTCAAAAGCAACCCCCTCCACCCATCCTGCTTGACGAAAGCCGCCGATACGCCCGCCGCCCCGCGGAGAGCAGAGAGTTCGTGTTCGCCCAACTGGCGCGCCGTGTCCGGCTCCAGATCGTAGTCCTGGAAAGCTCGCGCGATCTCGAGCCACGCGGGGTCCGACTCGGCACCCGGCACCAGAAAGCCCCAGCGTTCCCAGCCGTCCAGCGCGGCCTCTTCGCTGAGCTGGTACATGCCATACCACGAGCACACTTTCACGAACCGGCGGAACAGGTAGCCGCTCAGCGGGTGCCCAAGTTGCATTGATGTGAGCGCGAAGGCCGCGTGCCGTGCGTTCATCGGGTTGAACTGTTCTGTCTGGATCGCGACGTGAGGATACGCTTCGAGGATCTCCCTCTGCAGCGCCATCACGCCCTGGATCGCGGTCTCACCGTCCACCAGGAAGGCCCCGGTAGGTGTGTGGCTCTCGTCCAGGTAAATAACGTCCGCACCCGAGTCCACCACGTCGCGCATCTGGGCGATCAAGTGCTCTCGCCAGGGCTTGTGGGCAGTCGAACAGTAGGCGAAGTTCACCTGCCCGTAGGCGTTGCGGAACTTCGGTCCCCAGTACAGCGGCTCGCCCAGTTCGCTCCACCCCGTCTGCTTCAGGCCCGGGCGGAACCGCTCAATGAGGTCCTTGAAGCGCACGTCTATGCCGGTGGTGTTGAAATGCACTGAGACGTGGAACCCCAACTCGCGGGCGCGGCGGATGAACTTACGCGCTTCCTCGGTGGGTGTATAATCGGGATATCCCATGTCGAATCCGAACTCAGGAATCGGCCGGTACTCCGAGATCTTCCCCAGGAGGGTCTTGCGCGGGTCGAGCTGCGTCGCGATGCGCTCGAGCTTGGCGATCCCCTCGCCTTGCACCCACTCGCGCGGGTCCACATACGTCTGGGCGCGGATGTCGCGCACCCACGACGGCTGCTTGCGCTCCAGCGGCACCATCCCAAGCCCGCTTTCCATCCAGTCGACGTAGGGATCCACTGCCGCCTGCCAGCGCCCGGAGTAGGCCCGTATGCGGATCTCGAACATCGTCGGTGCGCGCGTGGGTCGGGGGAAACCGCGGATGAAAGTGAGATCCGCGGTGTCGCCGCGCCCACGTGCGATCAGGTTGGCCGGACCGACCTCGAGGCACCGGCCCTCGATGAAGAAGCCTCCGCCCGGACCCTCAAAGAGGGCCGTCAGCGGCTGCACGTACTCGGGGAAGTACTCATCGTGGGTGGGGTCCACAGGGGGCTGTTGCCAGGGCGCCTGCCGCACCAGACCCACGCCGAAGTTGGTGACCGTCACCAGCTTCATGTCCCGGATATCGCAACCAGACAGGGGAAACCGGAACTGCCCCACGGGATGCCGGCTGCGCCCGCTGGCGCGGAGAATGATGTCTCCGGAAGGATCAGCAAGCCAGCGCAGCAACCACGCCGAGCCGTCCGGGAACTCGTGTCGGGTGACGATCTCGCCGGTGCTCACGCGCTGCTGGGTGCGGGCCTCCGCCAGGTTGAGCGCTGCCGGGCCGAAGAGGGCCACGGCTTCCGGACCCGCATCCGGTTCCCGGGCAATCAGCATCTGCCCCGTCATCCGGTTCACGATACTCACAGGCAGCCCCCGCTCCAGGACCAATTCGAGCGCGGTCGTGGTCAGGGCCGCAGTACCGCCTGCCGGTTCCGCGGCGAGCGATATACCGGAAGACTGCCGGGCAGCAGCCGCAAAGCACATGAGCAGGAAGATACGACCGAGCACAGTCACCGACCTCCGATGCGCGCATGTCGAGGCACAACTCATTGGATTCGCCGGACCGCTCACGCTCACCTTGGCGTAGGAGTCCGTACCGAAGTCTACTGCTGGGGCGTGAATCTTGCTGAGAACGCAGGGAGCTACCCTTTGCACGGATAACGGTAGGTTACCACCAAGACCAATCTCCGAGGAGGTAGCTCAATGAGCACAATATCGATCGCGCTGTTGGATGTCAACGCGTACGAGCGGTCGGAGCGCTTCAATGGAATGGGCCGGAACCGGTACATCAATGGCCTGCCGGCTGTCCGGATTTCGGGGGACAGTGCGCGCCCGCGGGCACCCGAGCAGTATGAGGGGTCGCATGACACATCCATTTACCCGCAACAGCGCGTCCGCACTACGGCCATCATCGCCCGCCGTCGCGCCCCAATACGCAGCCGCAGTAGGTCTGCCGGTACAGCCCCAGGTCCCGACTGAGCTCCACGGTGCGCTGGAAGCCGCCCTGCTTCTTGAAGTCTTCGGCGAGGAAGGGCACTCCGAATGCCTGTGCCAATTCTTCCGCAATCGGGTGAACGCGGCTTGCCGGCTTGTGCGGGCTGACGGTGAGGGTCGTGGCAAAGCGGTCGAAGCCCAATCGGGCGGCCACCCCAGCGACGGTTTCAAGGCGGCAGCGGAAGCAGACGTCGCAACGCAGGCCACCCTCCGGTTCGCTCTCCAGCCCGCGCACGCGATCCAGCCACTCATCCGCGCCGCCGAGCATCTCGATCATGGGCACGGTCATTTCGCGAGCCACAATCCGTGCGCTGTCCAGCCTTCGGTCATGCTCTTCCCGTGGCTGAATGTTGGGGTTGTACCATAAAGCGGTAACCCGAAAACGCGGCACCAGGCGCTCCAGCACCGAGGTGGCGCAGGGGCCGCAGCAGACATGGAGCAGGAGGGAGGGTTTGCGATCCGCCACGCGCCACCTCTTAGAAGTCGAATGCGGCGACCTGTGTCAGGCGCTCGAAGTCCTGGACGACGGCGATTTGCCCGGGGTTCGGATCCACAATCGGTCGGCGGCTGCGCACGAAGTTGATGGCCTCGCGGGAAGACATACCCTGGGTGATGAGGTAGCAGGCGACGGTCATCGGCGCGCGGCCGATCCCATGTTTGCAGTGGACCACGATGCCCTTGCCCAGGGAGACCGCAGTGTGGATAAAGCGGGCAGCGATCACCAGCTGGTCGGTGGAAGGCATATACCAGTCATCTGCGGGAAGCCACAGCTCGCCCTCGGGCATGAGGTCGCCGAAGTCATCCCGGGTTTCGGCCTGCAGGCTGAGGTCCAGGCGCACGCCCTCCCGGTACAGGCGTCGCCAGTCGGCAGGAGACAGAGCCCCGCCGCACCAGATATGTTCGTTGATACGGGAATGTTCCATGAGGTCGATACCTTGTAACCGAAGCCCGGGACAGTGCCGGGCGGGCTAAGTGTCCGAGTCAGTGCAGTCAAGCAGGTTCAGAGAACCCGCCCAGCCTCGTCGATGCGCTCCACGGAATCGCGGCCCTCATAGGCAGCGGCGCGGATCCAGGTGGAAATCGTCTGGCCGGGCTTCAGCACCAGTTGTGTGCCGGCTTCGATTGCGTTGGTCAGGATCGCCGGGATACTGCTGAACGGCTCTACGGCCATGACGTAACAGCGCCCCCAGAAAGGCCACCCCATCTCGCCGCCGAGATTCTGCCAGCACCACAGGTGCCGGAAGACCGATGTGTCGAAACTCAGGCCGATGCCCACCAGCCTGTTGCGGTTGGTGATCGCGTACCAACCCTCCTCGAGGTCAGTGAGATAGGTCATCTCGCTAACCCGCTCTGTGGCAGGTCGCATGCGACTGATATCCCAGGTGCCACCGTCTTTCGCGGGTCCCTCGGGCCATTCGAACTCCTGCCCCGGGACAAAATGGGAGGCCTCGCCCGAGTTCTTGTCCACCACCACCCGGCGCGCGCCGGTCTCGAGGATGCAGGAGGCGTCCAGGAACGGCGGCCCAAAGGCCGGATGATGACCCCACATGAGATCGAGGGTCTCGGCGCCCTCATTGGTCAGTTCCTCATCGATCTCAAGCACGGGGGTTTCGGTACGGATGGTCATGCGGCGCACAAGAAGGTAGGGCGAGCGCGGAGTGCGGCACCAGAGTTGGACACTCACGATGTCTGGGGTGTCTTCAAGGATTTCATAGCGCCACGGGATGCCCCAGACTTCTCCGTGCAGGCCCATTTCGACGCCCTTGTAAGTGCAGACGCGGCCACCATTGGGCATGCATTCCTGCCAGCCGCCCTCGTAGAAGTCGGCGAAGGGCCCAACTGACGCCGGGCGCATATCGAAGTTGTTGGCATGCGGGCGGACACCCTTTGGACTGCGCCACATGAAGTCCACGTCGAGGGGTTTGTAGATGAACTCGTAAACATCCGCGCCCTTGTCAAGAAGCACGGTGACCTTGATGAACTCGTTCTCGAGGGTCAGGATGCGCAGGCCGCGGTATGTCAGTTCGTGATTGATGCGGCAGCCGAAATTGCGTTCGTGAATGTAGAACATGGCGATCCCTCCAGGGCGCGCATGGTGTACCGAGCTGCCCAATGCGCTGATTCAGAGACAGTGGCCTGCAATGAGCTGCCCAAACAGCGCCCGTCGGCCGCTACCACGATGTGAGGATGTGCTCCAGTCTCGCCTCCGCCGCGGCCAGCGATGCCTCGTGCAGTTGGCCGCCGATGTTGGTGGCCTCGCAGCGGATCAATTCCACGTCGCCGATGCCCATGAAGCCGAACATGAGCCGGAGCCAGGGAGTCTGCAGGTCGGCCTCCTGGTTCGGACTGCCCTCTCCGTAGTACCCGCCGCGGACGCTGATGATAATGACCTTCCTGCCCCCGGCAAGGCCGACCGCGCCCTCTTCGGTAAACTTGAAGGTGCGACCGGCGCGAGTGACGTGGTCGAACCAATTCTTGAGGGTCGGAGGCACGTGGAAGTTGTACATGGGCGTGGCGATGAGGATCCGGTCTGATGCCAGAAACTCGTCCACAACGAGGTCGGAAAGGGCGAGTCCGGCTTTCATCTCCGGCGTTCTGACCTCTTCCGGAAGGAACATGCCGGAGACCGCGGCCTCGCTGAGCATGGGCAGCGGGTCGGCGGCAAGATCTCTGTAGACCAGGGTTGCATCCGGGTGCAACATCTGCCAGCGGTCCACGAACTTCCGGCTGAGCCTGCGCGAGTAAGACTCCTCCCTGCGAATGCTGCAGTCGATGTGCAGAAGCTGGGACATGTGAGAAGAGTTCCCTCCTGTTGTCAGGGCGCCACTGTGAGTTGCCGCTCGGATTTCACGCCGGTTGCCGCGTCGGTGAAGACGAGCCGCCAGATGCCATCAGGGTCATTCAATGCGAAGGGAACGGCGACGGTTCCCGCGCCGGCCGGACAGTCGATGTTCCGGCTGTACTGCCGGTGCTCGCGGTCCGCCCCCGGCGCGAACACCGACAGGTGCACCACATGGAAGCCGGGCTCGCGCCCGTCGATGGAAACACGGACACCAAGTTCCACCGTTTGCCCCGGCGCGATCGATGAAGCAGAGTCCGGATTGCGGACGAAGTCTTCAGGGCCATCTGCCGGGCCGGCGACTTGCGTGATTTCCACGGAAAGTCCGGTGACGCGGTAGGGCAGAAGCGCGAAAAGCCGAGGCGTGCCGCGGGAGACTGTGGTCTCCCAGGTGTTTGTGGGCTCATGGCTTACGGGTTCCCCGGCGCGCACGTCGTAGATGTAGGCAGAATCGGGCATCTCTACCCGGACGGCCTGTTCGGGCAGACCGCGCATGAGAATGTCCTGCTGGAGAGCGAGGTAGCGCAGGTCACCGTCGGCGAAGGTGACCGGCTGTATGCAGCGCACCGGTCCCGCCGGGGAGCTGATCCGGGCTGCCGGCCCCAGCCCTTCAGCGCCCAGGAACCTGCGGAGCATCTCGGCGAAGACCCACTCCCTGGCATCCGCGCGCAGCCTGTTGTATGTGTGGAAGGGGAAGTTGAGCCACATGGTCTGGCCGGCGCCGAAGGCGTTGGCGATGAATGCCGGAGCGCCCTGTTCGTTGGCCACCGTTTCGCCGACAGTGGCCCGCACGCTCTCCAGCAAGGGCAGTTCCATCTCCACTGGGCCTGTGCTGGCTTTCACGGTGGTCGGCTTTGCGGACAGGGCTTCCGGTCCGGCGGGGGTATTGATCCCGAAAACCTCGTCCAGCGGCCGAGTACCCCGCATCGCGCCGTCTCCTGTGAGCAGCCCGGCGCGACCATCCGCGAGAAGCATCCCGCCGGCCAGCACGAACTGCCGAATGCGAGCCACCGCGGCATCCGACAGGCACATTGCCTGGGGAAGAACGAACAGCCGGCAGTCCTTCAGAGCGTCCGGGTTGGCTTCCAGCTCTGCCGCCGCGAGGAACCGGTACGGGTACCCCGCGTCCTTGAGAGCGCGGGAGATCGCCGACAGGTTGTTTTCGAACTCGTGGCCGCCGTCCCAGACAGAACCGCCGCGCAGTCGTGCGGCGAGCACCTGGGCATACAGATCGGCTTGGTTGTACAGGACGAGGACATGGGAGTCCTCGCGGGTGGCGTGGAGGAGGAGCCTGCCGGGCCCGGACTTGATCTCCCGTGCCGCGTCAAAATACCACTTCCCCGCGTTGGATACAGTCATGTCGGGGTTGAAGGGGATGTAATCGCAGCCCCAGGATGTCCACCACCAGCATGAGTTGTGGCCGCGGAAGAGATTGTGCCAGCCGATGGCGGTGAAGCCGTCCTCGCGGTCTGCCACCGCGTTTCCCCACTCGCCGGTGAGCGCCCCGGGCTCCTTGAAGGACCTGGCCAGTTCTCCCTGCAGGTACCCGCTGGTGTAACACTGGTTCAGCTCCAGATCGCGGGTCAGTTTGTAGAAGTCGTACCCCGCCCCCCAGTGGTAGCCGAGAAAACCGTCCCAGCCCACCTTGGCGCCGGGGTCTTCGGCCCGGATGAACCCCGCCATGTGCTGATGCAGGCCTGCGAAAGCGCTGTCCATGAAGGCCCTGAAGTCGAACCACGGTGCACAATTCTCGGGCTGCTGTAGGGCCTCGTCCAGCAGCATGGGCTTCGTAATTGCGTCGAAGTCGGCGTGATCCGTGGCCCAGACTGCATTGAGCGCCTCAATGGTCTCGTACTTGTCTCGCAGCCACTCGCGGAAGGCCTTCATACTTGCCGGGGACACTTCTACCTCGTAATGACCGTGGGACATGTAGTTCTCATCGCCGAGAGTGTACGCAGGCGGCTGGTACGGCGCTGCCTGGCGTGAGGCGATCTGCATCGACTGGCGCTCGCGCTCGATCCACTCCTCCGAGAACAGGCTAGGCACGAGGGTGTTGTCCGGCCGATCCTCGCAGGCAATGCGGGTCACGTACGGCACGAGACGCTGGCCGGACATGGAAGCGAGCGCGTACTCGCGCGCCGCGCTCGCGTCGGTGTAGCCTCGCATGTGGCACAGGTCCATCATATCGGTGCCCATCTCGTAGCACAGGCGGTTTTCGACCCGCACCGGCAGGTCTCCGCCGGGGTACGACCACATGAGATAGGTAAAGTCGCCGTACGGATAGGGCACCGGCATGGTGAATATGCGGCGCGCAACAGCCTGGGGACTGTCGCCGTCATATACAGAGCATTCGAGCTCGTGGGCGACGACCACTGGCCGCGGCATGTTCAGCTGCACGGTGCTGACCCCGTCACCGGCGATCCTGCCCGAGCTCTGCGCCACGAGCCTGCCCACGCAGTCGCGGGCCTCCCAGAAGACGGTCTTGCCGGCGGCTCGCTCGGCGGGGGCAACGCGGACTTCGCAGGTCATCACGCCACCATCGGGCAGGTCGATGAGCGGCGGTGCAGTCTCGTGGAAGCTCTTCGCGGGCGACAGGGAGACGGATTCGATGTTGATGACAGGGGCCACGTCCACCAGCTGCGAGGCGAAGGCAAGACACTCATTGCCCTCATCGCGCAGGAGCAGGTCGACATAGTACCGCCGACTTGCTGGAAGCGGGGGCAGGGCGATGCGACTTGTGGCGCGGTCCAGCAGGTCGCCCCTCTCAGCGACGAGCGTGCCGTGGTCGTCCTGGATGCGCACCAGGGCCGACGCGAATGCGTCGGGGGCCTGCACCGCAAGATGGGACGGCTTACCCGCAGGGATGGGGGCCTCGGGCGCGGCGATCCGAGCCTGCGAAGGCAGGCTTCTGCCGGCAGCCGCGAGCACCGCCAGCCCCTGCAGCGCCAGGATGCGGTCCTCGGCGGCATCCAGGCCGAAGGTTCGGTCGATCTTCGGAAGGAGGCCGCAGTAGGTGTTGAGCTTGCCGGTAAAGACCACAACGCGTCCGGCGCCGTAGCGGAAGCCTCGCAGCGGGGCGATGTCGCCGATCCGGGCGCCATCACCCGGCGCGAAGCCCGGTATCGAGTCACAGGGAATTGCAGTAAGCGCGGGGGCGACCAGGGCGTCATCCGGTGTTGCGGTCAGGTCGGCGGGCCATCCCTCCAGTTTTCCGCCGGCGGTGGAGACGAACAGGCCCTTCCCGGCGCGGACCTGGTCGAGGATGAGATTGCGGACGGGCTCCGGGATCGCGGTTCCGGAAACCCCGGCCACGAGGAAGACCTCGCGCTTTGGGTCCTCGCAGATCCGAAGCAAGGCACGGGTCGCGACCCGGGGGCCCAGCGCACCCACGCCGGTGACGCTCCAGTACGGCCAGGCATCGACGTCCGACAGCGCACCCTTACTGTCGAAATACTGGTGCATCACGTCCATCTCGAGACGGCGCGCCAGTTCCATAGTGTCGAATGCCGCGAAGCGCGCAGCCATCAGGGCAGTCCTCACAGGCTCGCCGGGCATCCGCGCAGCCCATGGGAAACTGAGTGGTTCGGGATTCGGCGTCCAGCGCTCTGCAGGACGAGCGATCTTCGTGTCGTCCTTCGCCAGTATCTGCGTGGTTCGCTGCGCATCCACCGGCAGCGGCTTCAATGGCTGGTCGAGGTCGGTCGAATTCAGTGCCGCCAATGCGTCGCTTTCGGCATCCGCGCTGCGGCGAAAATACTCGCGGGTCTCGTTGAAGTCGCGTATGTCCGGGAACTCGTAGAACGCAAGGGCGAACTGCCGACGCTCGGGCCTGATGGTGAGGGTCACGTTCTCCGGGTAGCCACCGATGTTGTCCACGCTGATGCGTGAGAATGCCGACGCGTCGCCCAGCAGCAGGCCTGCAGAACCCGATCCGGTTGGGGTGTCGCCGATATCTTCCAGGAGCACCCAGCGCTCTTTCACCGGGTCAAGCACGGCGCCGCCTTCAGTGAGGGTGCGCAGGGCAGTTGTGGCGGCGCGTTTGCGCGGCTCCTCGAAGTGATCCGGGTACGCGGTCAGGCGCATGACCACATTCGTGATTTCCTCTTTGGGCTCGTAGCCGGCGAACATCAGGAGCTTGTCGCTGCCGGAAGTCACGGCGAAACGCAACCATGCCCGGACCTTTGGCGTATCCCAGGAATACTCCACCATGGCGTCAGAGCCGGACTCGCGGATTGCTCTGATCTCCGCGGGGGTGTCGTAGATGTTGAACCCGTCGAAGGTCCAGTGGATGAATCCCTGCCAGTACCAGTTGGCCATGGAGGGTTCCTGCATCCCCAGTGGTATCTCGTGGCCGTGGAGTGGGCCCCATTTCTCGAAGGTGACCTTGCCGGTGTCTTCGGCGGGCTCGACGACCTCGTACCGCAGCGTGTAGGAGGTGATCGACGTCTCCAGGATCGCGTCCCGGATCACCCGCGTCCCGTCCTGCACGGTGGCTTTCTGCGGCGCTGGAATGATGAGCCGGGCGTCACGTGCCTGACAATGGGCGAAGGGGCAGCAGGCAGCGGCGAACATAGCGGCGAAAAGGTATGTGCGCATTTTGTGATGCCTCCACGCGATCTGCCCAATTGCCGGGCGAACGCTTCACGGATGATATTCCCCGCGAGGTTCCGCGTGGCCTCCCCGCGAAGCCCGCCGGGAGCACGGGAGCAATGAAAGGACAGGGCCTTGAGGATCGCCCAGATCACCCACAGCTACATGCCGGTTATTGGAGGCGCGGACGTCTGGGTTCAGATGCTGCGCGAAATCTGCGAAGAGATGGGGCATGAAGTGTTTGTCTACCAGCGCCCCGCGCAGGGCGTGGATGATGCCCATGTGCGGTTCATCCACTCGCCGCTGCGGTCGCTGCTGGGAGCGCGGGGGGAGTTCTGGACGGTTCCCTTCGGTCTGCCTGCGCTAAGGAAGGAACTGAAAACCTTTGATGCGCTGGTGGTTCACTACCCGAATCACCATCGCATGGTGGAGTGGCACCCGCGCACGGTGCTGGTCTCCCACGGGGTCTTCTGGGACGACCGCCCGGGTTCGCTGCGCAGTTCCATCAAGCGGGGTCTGGCCTGTCGCGCATACCAGAAAGCCACTGCGGTGGTGGCAAACGACACCTTCTTCCTGCGCGAGGTCGGTGAGAATGTGCTGCCCGGGGCGAAGCCCTTCTCGGAAGTGAAGCCGGGGCGCTGGTTCATCCCCAACTGCGTGGACCCGGTGCGCTTTTCGCCTACTGATCCCCTTTCGGGGCTGCGTAACGCCCGGATCATACTCGTGCCGCGGAACGTGTACCGGAATCGGGGGATCCACCTGGCGATCCAGGCCTTCGCGCAGGTTGCCGACGAGCTGTCGGACGTGCGGCTTGCGATTGTGGGCGCAGTCGGCCAGCCCGATTACGCGCAGGACTGCCGGGAGATGGTCTCCGAGCTGGGGCTCGATGCACGTGTGGTGTTCTTCGGCCCGGTGCCCTGGGCCCAGATGCCCAACGCGTACTCGGCGGGAGAGTTGACGCTGATCCCCACGCTCTGCGGAGAGGGCACTTCGCTGGCGGCCCTTGAGTCCATGGCCTGCGGCGTGGCGACCATCACAACCAATGTGGCAGGTCTGGCGGATCTGCCGGCGGTGAAGTGCGAACCCGATGCGGACGCGCTGGCGGAGGCGATCCGGGAAGTCTGGCCGCGAAGGGCGAATATCGCCGCAACGCAGCAGAGAGTGGTGCGGGAGGTCTACAATCTCGGGAACTGGCGCGCGGCCTGGGCGGAGATCGTGCGGCGGCTGGAGAGTGGGGAATAGGTGTTGAGGCGATATGCGGGGCCTCTATTCTGCGTTTTTCAGAATGTTTGGCCGGGGGGGTTGACAAGAATAGCAGCGATATATATATTCAATAATGTTTCTCATTATCAATTTGGTGGTTGGCATGCAGCAGCACTCAGAGTTGGAGGAAGCGGTTCGGGGGACTCGTCGCAGCCTGACAAGGCAAAGGCGGGCGATCCTCAGCGCACTGCGATCAACCACCGCACACCCCACGGCGATGGAGATATTCGACATGGTCCGCGGGGAGCTGCCACATATCACACTCGCCACGGTCTACAGGAACCTTTCGGTGCTCCAGGAGCTTGGTCTGGTACTGGAAGTGGGCACGCAGGGGTCCGCAACGAGGTATGATGCGAGGACAGAGAGCCATCTGCACATCGTCTGCGTTGACTGCGGGCGGGTGGATGACGTAGCGGTGGCAGATCTGGCGGATATCGATGAACCGGTGGCACGCAATACAGGGTACAAAGTGCTGGGCCATTCCACCACTTACCAGGGCATCTGCCCAACGTGTCAGAGAGAGCACGCAAACCAAAAGGAGCCATGAGTCATGTCCCTGAAAGGCACGCAAACCGAGAAGAACATTCTGACCGCCTTCGCCGGAGAGTCCCAGGCCCGCAACCGCTACACGTACTTTGCGAGCAAAGCTAAGGCTGACGGCTACGAACAGATCGCCGCGATCTTCGCCGAGACCGCCGACCAGGAGAAGGAGCACGCAAAGCGTCTTTTCAAGTTCTTGGAGGGCGGAGAAGTCGAGATATCCGCCGCGTTTCCTGCTGGGGTGATCGGTGAGACGGCTGACAATCTCCAGGCATCGGCTGCCGGGGAGAACTACGAGTGGACAGAAATGTACCCGTCTTTCGCGGAGGTGGCCGAACAGGAGGGGTTCAAGGACATCGCCCGCGTGTTCCGCGCCATCGCCGTTGCCGAGAAGCAGCACGAGAAGCGGTACAATGGGCTGCTCGCCAACGTCAATGCAGGAACGGTATTCGCCAAGAGCGAATCAGTTGTCTGGCGCTGCCGAAACTGCGGCTACCTGCACGAAGGCCCGAAGGCTCCCGCAGTGTGCGTAGCCTGTGACCACCCGCAGGCGCATTTCGAGCTTCTCGCCGAGAACTGGTAGTAACGCGACGCTCTGGCGCGCGAAGAACTGAGGAGGGACAGGCAATGAGTGAACATTGCCAGGAAGTCACGCGCATGCCGCTGATTGGTGAGAAAGCCCCGTCGTTCAAAGCCAAGACCACCAAGGGGATGATCAACTTCCCCGAGGACTACGCCGGCAAGTGGGTGATTCTCTTCTCCCACCCCGCAGACTTCACCCCGGTCTGCACAACCGAATTCATGACCTTCGCAGCAATGCAGCAGGATTTCCGCGATCTCAACTGCGAACTGGTGGGACTTTCGATAGACAGTGTCTTCGCCCACATTGCGTGGCTACGGACCATCGAGGAGAAGATCGAGTACAAGGGCATGAAGGGTCTCAAGGTCGACTTCCCGGTGATCGAGGATCTGAAGATGGAAGTCGCCCGGCTGTACGGCATGCTGCAGCCCAGCGCCAGCGACACCCAGGCCGTGCGCGCGGTCTTCTTCGTGGACCCCGAGGGCACCATGCGGGCGATCTTGTACTATCCGCTGAGCAATGGACGGAACATGGAAGAGATCAAGCGTCTTCTCATGGCGATGCAGCACTCGGACGCCTACAAGATCGCCACTCCCGCCAACTGGGTGCCTGGCGACGATGTCATCGTACCGCCGCCGCCCACCGCTCCGATGGCCGATGAGCGCGTTGCCGGTGCGGGAGACGAGTACACTTGCCTTGACTGGTTCCTTTGCACAAAGAAGTGCCCGCACGGTTAGCCGTTTGTCGACAACTGCGAAACTGGGCTGAGCTGCCCACTGGAGGAAGGCCATGAGCAAGAAACTGGACATCTACAAGTGTGAGGACTGTGGCAGCGTTTTCGAAGCTGTGTTGGGTTCGGACTGCGATTGCGGCATCAAGTGCGGAGACGCTGAACTAAGCCTGCTTGAAGCGAAGACTGCGGATCCGGCCGGCGAGAAGCACGTGCCGGTCGTGGAAAAGACTGCAAAGGGCTTCAAGGTGACCGTGGGGAGTGTGCCGCACCCGATGACCGAGGAACACTACATCCAGTTCATCGAGGTCTGCGCCGGCAATCAGTTGCTGCGCGCGTACCTCGAACCGGGCCAGGCCCCGGAAGCCGAGTTCTGCACGGACGCCGAGAGCGTCACTGCCCGCGAGTTGTGCAATATTCACGGTCTTTGGGAGGCTTGAGCGGAATGATCAGCGAGAAGATGAACGCAGCGATCAACGAGCAGATCAATAAAGAGCTGTACTCTGAGTACCTCTACCAGTCGATGGCGGCGTGGTTTGAGGCGGAGGGCCTCCCGGGTTTCGCCAACTGGATGCGGGTTCAGGCGCAGGAAGAGCACTTCCACGCCATGAAGTTCTTCGACTACGTTATCGAGACCGGCGGCCGAGTCATTCTCGAAGCCATTGCTAAGCCGCCCAGTGAATTCGGTTCGCCCAAGGGCGCATTCGAGGCGACCCTCGAGCACGAGAATTTCATCACGGCCAGCATCAACAGTCTCGTCGACCTTGCCATTGAACTGAAAGACCATGCCACAAACAACTTCCTGCAGTGGTATGTGGCTGAGCAGGTCGAGGAAGAATCCAATGACAAGGCGATTCTCGACCAGCTCAAGTGGATCGGCGATAACGGCAACGCCCTGCTCATGCTCGACAAGGAGCTGGGGACACGTGTCTTCACCCCGCCTGTGTCGGGTGAGCCGGCAGCCGGCTGATCTGTGGTGGAACGCATGACGCTGACGATTCGGCCGCTCCCCACGCGATAGTCAAGACTCAGGGGGAGCGGCCTCGTTCCATTTCCACCCGTTCGGAGGGGTTGACAATGGGATGCCTAAAGGGTAAGAAGACTGCGCCCGAGAAGCCAGGCAATTACAAGTGCTCCAAGTGTGGCGCCACGGCAAAGAGCAAAGGCGACCTGTGTAAGCCCGAGAAGATCAAAGACGCGAAAAAGAAGAAGAAGGACAAGTAATTCTCGGCAGAGCAGTGATGCGTGGCGCAGAGGAAGGCACCCGATGAACACCACGCTATGCAACAATGTTGAGTGGGTTGGGTACGTAGACTGGAACATCCGCGACTTCCACGGCTACAGCACCAACCGCGGGTCTACCTACAATTCCTACCTCATCAAGGACCGGAAGACGGCGCTCATCGACACCGTGAAGGCGCCGTATGCAAACCGGCTGCTGGCCAACATACAGCACCATACCGATCTGGACAGGGTGGACTACCTTGTCTGCAACCACGCCGAGCCCGACCATGCAAGCGGGCTGTCGGCGGTTGTGAAGGCCTGCCCGAGGGCGAAGGTGGTCTGCACCGAGAAATGCCGGAAAGCATTGTCGGGCTACCACGACATTAGCGCGTGGGACTTCGAAATCGTCAAGAGCGGCGACACGCTTTCGCTGGGCGAACGGAGCCTGACTTTCCTCGAGACGCCAATGGTGCACTGGCCGGAATCGATGATGACATACCTGCCCGAGGAGAAGCTTCTCTTCTCCCAGGACGCCTTCGGGCAGCACTACGCCTCGGCGGGTCGCTTCGACGATGAAGAACCGTGCGATGTTGTGATGTACGAGGCCAAGGTGTACTACGCCAATATCATCATGTGGGCCGGGAAGCCCATCGCCAAGGCGCTGGAAGCCGCGAGCGCTCTGGAAATAGGGATGATAGCGCCGGCGCACGGAATCATCTGGCGCAAGTGTCCGGAGCGCATCATCGAGGCCTACCAGGGCTGGATCGTCTGCAAGGCCCAGCCCAAGGTGCTGGTGGTCTACGACACGATGTGGCACAGCACGGAGAGGATGGCCGAAGCCATCCTCGACGGCGCAAGCAAGCCTGGCGTTCATGCGCGCCTGTACTCAGTGCGCAAGAATCACATCACGCTTCTTGCCACCGAGGTCCTGGACGCGGCGGCAATCGCCTTCGGATCGCCCACTCTCAATGGGACGCTCATGCCAGAGATGGCGGCGGGGCTGACCTACCTGAAGGGGCTTCGTCCCGCGTGCAAGTCAGGGTTCGCGTTCGGATCCTATGGATGGGCGCCGGGCGGCGCGAAAGCAGTGAACGAGTACCTGCAAGAGATGAAGTTCGAGTTGCTGCGCGAGCCCCTCGAGGCACAGTGGGTGCCGACCCCGGAGATACTCGAGGAGTGCCGGAAGGCCGGGGAGATGCTGGCGGAGAAGGCCCTTGAAGTCGCATGCTCTGCACAGGCCGGGCCGAGCTGAACACATTATTGCCGCGAGGCACAAAGTGAGGGAACGACAGATGCAGAAGTGGGTCTGCGATGTTTGCGGGTATATCTACGACCCGGCTGAGGGTGATCCGGACAACGGTGTTGAGCCCGGTACCGCATGGGAGGATGTTCCGGAGGACTGGGTATGCCCCGAGTGCTTCGTGAGCAAGGATGACTTCTCGCCGTACGAAGAGTAGTCCAGACGCGTCGGTATGTTGCTGCGCGACCGGCTCTCCACTCGGAGGGCCGGTCTCGCATGCGGCGCTGGTCAAAAGTCATACATCGCCAGCACGTTCTCGGCCGGCACGTCGGGCTGGAACAGATGAGCCGGGGAGAGGATATATCCGCCGCCTGCCCCTAACACCTCGCAGTAATGTCGCGCCTCGTCGCGCACCTCATCGGGAGTCCCTTCCGGCAGCAGCCGCTGCATGTCGATTCCGCCGTGGAAGCAGACCCGCGACCCGAAGCGCGTCTTGAGAGCCTCCGGGGTCATGTCCTCACCCGTAGGCTGAATCGGGTCGATCACATCGGGCCCCAGGGCGATGATATCCTCGAGAAGCGGCCCAATGGCGCCGCAACTGTGGAACATTGCTTTGCCGCCGAGGTCGTGGATGTGGTCGAACATTTCTTTCAGATACGGGGCCACGAACTCGCGGAACATGGCGGGGGAGATGAGCGGCCCGGTCTGGCTGCCGAGATCGCTGATGACCAGATAAAGGTCAATGCGGCCCTTGCTGATCCGGGCGGCCCGGGCGTAGTCCTCCAGGTAGAAGTCGGTGAACTTGCGGCAGACATAGTGCGCCCAGTCGGGGCGCGCCGCCATATCGACAAAGAAGTCCTCCCACCCACGGACGAGGGCCGGGCGCTGCCAGACATCCGCGAACCCGTAGATGATCGCGTGATCCGGGTGAGCGTCACACAGGGCGGGCAACGCATCGTGGTCCAGGGCATCCACGCTGGGCCAGTCATATGCCTCGATCTCGGCCGGCGAATCGGCCCCGGCAAGGGCGCCCTTGACATCCTCCCGCATCGGTCCCCAGGGTGTCTGACGATAGATGAAGCGTTCGCCGCCGATGGTCTGCCAGATACCACCGCCGATCTCCCGCGGCGGGGGCTCTACGCTGAGATGCCGCAGATCGATGCCCAATTGGCGCAGGAGGCGCTCTTCGTCTCGGTGCCCCAGGTGGGCGAACAGCCGGTTCATCGTGGGAGGCTCAGCCCAGAAGTCCCGGGGCGTCCGGTCCGGCTCTGCGTGCGCGATTGCTGCGAGAACGCGCTCGCGGTGGGTCATGGTCACCCGTCTCCCAGCGGGATGTGGACGTTGAAGGACGTCAACGCTTTGCCGGACAGATCGGCGTCGCAGGCGCAGAAGAGCACCCGCGGGCGCCCGCCCTCGAGATGCAGTTGCGGCCGCTCCAGCCTGTGCACGCGCTGCACTTCCCCGTCCTCCCACTCCAGTTCCAGGCGCATGGCAATGGGCTGGCGCGCAGGCCCCCAGTGGATACCATCTTCCGATTCAAACAGGGCCAGCGCATTCTTGTAGCCCCCTGTGAAGTACCCCTGAAAGTCCTTGATCAGGCAGCGGTATAGGCCATCCTGCCACCAGACGCAGGGATCTTCCACTGCCCAGTCATTCTCCGGGTTGCTGATGACCGGTTCCGGGTGCTTAGCGAAGGGTCCCAGCGGATGATCGGCGAAGGCAGCGCCGCACAGCACAGCACCGCCTTTGGGGGGAGGCCCGGCGCCCACGCCCTTGTGGAGCATGAGGAACTGACCATCCGGCCCGCGACAGACCGATGGATTGCTGGTCATCAGGCAGTCCCACGAGCCCGGGGTAACATCGAGTACCGGCTTTGAGAAGCGCTCCCACGGACCGGCAGGATGATCGGCGACCGCAACGCCGATGCGCTGGTTGTTGCGGTGGTCCCAATACTCCCCGTTGCCGCGATTGCCCATGTAGTAAAGATAATACCGGCCGTCCGCCTCGAGCACCGCGGGGTTGTGAGTGACATCGCGGTCCCACGCCTCTCCTCCCGCTCCCGGGAGGACGACACTCTGGAACGTGTACGGTCCCAGTGGGTCATTTGATGTCGCATGGGCGATCTCGGAGTGAGTCACCCAGGCGAAGTGACCAAGTTCCCGCGGCCAGCGGGCGAAAAGCAGGTGGCAGATGCCGTCTGGCGTTCGCACCATCGTTCCGCACCAGACAAACCAGCCGTCCATCTCGAAGACGCTTCGGCGCGGCACGGGGCGAACAAGCTTCGCGAAGTCCATGGGTTGCTCCCTGAGTACTGGCAATGCAAGAAAGCCCCTCGGCCACCGGGCAGGGCGGCCCAGGGTTCCGTGCGCCTAGCGCGCCTCGGCGGTTACGCTACTTCCCGCAGCAGCAGCAACCGGACTTCAGATCGCTGCCTTCGATCTCCATGAACTCGAACACCGCGCCGTCCTTGAGGATAAAGGCGACGGTCATGCCGGGCATGGGCGTGAAGGGCTCCAGCAAGACATCCTGGCCCTCAAGCTCGCGAGCGATGGAATCCGTCTCGAAGGCGATATGTGGCAGTTCCCGCAGTGGGCCTGTCACCGGCGAGTCGTCCTCGTAGCGCAGGAACTCCACCTTGAATGGGTGGGCGTCCACGTCGGTCACGTAGACCTTTGTGTCGGGGACGTAAGTCTCGTCAGGCTGGACCTCGGTGGTGGGCAGGCCGATGTGGTGGAAACGGCGCATGGTTGACCTCCTGGTCAGGTGTTATCGGGATCGATTGCGGTCAGTTGGGTTCAGGCGTCTCCGCGGGCGTGATCAATGGCGCTGTCGGCCATGGCGAAGAAATCAAAGCGCGGCTGGTAGCCGAGAATGGACCGGGCGCGACTGATGTTGATCTCAAAGGAGTGGTAGCCACTGCATGTGAGCTCGATGGTGGGTAGTCCAAGGCGCGAAGCCAGGTAGTCCGCGGCCACGCGATAGTCGAAAGCGGCCGGCGCGGCGATGTTGAAAGACTGGCCCAGAGCTGACGGGTTGCCGAGGGCGCGGTCGAAGGCTTGCGCCAGGTCCTCAATATGCACGATATGGCGACGATAGGGCACGCCGTCCTTGTTCACGAGCACCGGGATGTGCTCTTTCCCGGCGCGCACGAGGTCCATCACAGCCTCCGGTTGCTGGCCGAAACCATGGCCGGGTTCGGCCGGGTCCACGTTCTTCAGGAGCGAGAAGTGGTTGAGCAGGTCGGCCTTCTCGAAGACCCAAGAACTGCGCAGGATGGTGAAAGGCACCGAGTACTGGTAGGCGTACTGGGTGGTCATCACCTCCTCCATGACTTTCGTGAAGGCGTAATAGCCGGGGTAGGCCATGAGCGGGTGGCTTTCGTCAATAGGGATCGGCTGCGGGTAGAACCAGATGCCGAAAGCCGCGTCGCCGCCCAGAAGAACGAATTGCTGGGTGCCCTCGAAGCGGCAGGCTTCCAGGATATTCAACGTCCCGCGAACGCTCACGTCAAAGAAGGTGGTCTCGTCCTCCTTGGTCGTTGCAAGCTGCAAGACGGCATCGGTTCCCGACACCACCTCGCGCACAGTAGTCGGGTCCGACACGGTTCCGGGAATGCACTCGATACCTTCGCCCTCCAGCGGGGTCTTGTGGATCAGCGCGCGGATGCGGATGCCCCGCTCCTGAAGCACGGGGATGAAGCGTCGGCCGATCTTGCCTGATCCGCCGAAGAGAGCAACGCTCTGGATGTTCAAGGGAAGGACCTCCGGTATGACTCACGTCTGACCCGCGCTGAAGCACGGGTCTGGGGGCCTTGGGCCGACGGTCTGAACCCGCTGTCTGACCCGCGCTGAAGCACGGGTCTGGGGGCCTTCGGCCGACGGTCTGAACCCGCTGTCTGACCCGCGCTGAAGCACGGGTCTGGGGGCCTTGGGCCGACGGTCCTCCGGACTGTCCGACAAGAAAGCACAGCCCGTTTTACGAGCACTGCCTCGCGGTGCGGCGCCACGCGCTATTTCGGTTTCGGCCAGGGGAGACTGATGATCTGGCGCTCTGCGTTGATCTCGCGGGCAACGATCACCCGGGCTGACGTCTTCAGTTCCTCGCCCCACGGCAGTTGCAGCGTGACCTCTGCGTCTTCCCGGTTGAAAGCAACCAGTGTCCCGCCGACCTGCACCGCGTCGAGACCTTCGGTGGAACGGTTAGCCACCGCAGGGCAGGATTCCTCTGCCGTGCCGATGATCAGTGGCACCAGAAAAGTAGTCTCGCGAACCCGCGCGGACTTGAGTTCCAGCAGGCCGATGTCCGCAATATCGGGAGTGAGGTCCCGAGTTGGATGGACATACTGCGGTCGGTATGTCTCCGTCGCTCCCTCGACCTGCTCTGGTGCCAGGGGCAGCACAGTCAGCGTGGCGCCCGCGTTGTTCACTTGCCACCCTGCGGGCTCGGTGATGGGCTTGATCTGACCGTAGTGATGCAGTAGCCAGGAGAAGACCGAGGGCTCCTGCGCGGCAAGGCGATCATGCACCACCGCGAGGTCTTTCCCGGCGAGGACGAACTCCCGGTCGAAGCGCGTGAGCCCGACTTCGGGCGGATATGCGGATACCGCATCACCCGCAACGATGGACACGTCGCCCTGGTTGATGAAGCCCGTGATACGAGACCGGCCGGGGTTGGTCCGTGGCCACATCTCGCCATCGCCGTACTGGCCGAGACCGTTGACCAGCACGGTGTTGTGATTCCGCGTCTGCTTGCTGTAGGTGTAACCGGGGTCCATCGCGAGGATCCGGCCACGCCCGAAGAGGGTGAAGTGGTTCTGCTCGGGGTGGTTATGCCCGACGCCACTCAGGTTCCGCGGCCCGGCGATCTCGGCCCACTTGTGCCCACCCATGGGTCGGCTCACGAAGGCGGCATGCGTAGCGTCCGGGGCCCAGGAAGTGCGCATGAAAGCCGTCTCGATGTCCGAGTAATAGCGCCCGGTGGGAAGCTTACTGAGTGCATCAGTGGTCGGCACGGAATCATCAAGCCACAGGAGCCGGAACTTGTCGCCAATCGCACCGCCGTTGATCAGTTCGGCCATGCCCATGGTGAGCGGGTCGCTGAAACGCCGGGCCTCCCAGAGAAACAGGCTGGGGTTAGAACGCCCAAGGGGGATTGTGCTGTCTTCTAGAGCCACCGACTGCATCAGGCCCGGGTACAGGTGGTGGAAGCGGAACTGGGCCTGGCCTTTGAGGCCGTCATCCCCCGCGGGGATGCGCAACCCGGTGCACCACTCATACAGGTCGATGTACAGGTACAACGCGGGCATGGAGAAATCCCAGTACGAAGGCCCCTCGTGGAAGCTCCCGTCGGGGCTGAAAGTCAGGGCAATGCGTTCAAAGCGATCCCAGGCCCAGGGCAGCCACTGGTCTGCTTCGGGGGTCTCGCCATAGACGGCTGACGCTCCCAGCGCAAGCGCAAGGTGAGCGTACCAGTAGTGATTCTGCTGGTAAGACTGCCCACCGCCCTGAATGCCCGCCATGGAAGCGTCAAAGATGAGCCGGCAGTGGCGGATGATGGTCTCCCGAACCCGCGCGCGGAGTTCCGCGGGGATCTTGTCATACAGCCAGTCGTACGCCAGCGCGACGCCTTCCATGAAATACTCAGCATCCAGGTCGGCGCCCACATTCGGGTAGGTAGTGGCCACGTCAAGCCAGGCGAGGATATCCGCTAGACGCTGCTCGTCCGGCTGGAGCAGTTCGGCCAGCGCATAGTTGCCCAGGGAGCGGAACGGGCCGCCATTGCGGGCGTTGGGCCTGAAGGCCGGGGCATTGCGGCCAATGGCGCCGGGCAGCTTGTACCAGGCCTTGCCCGGGTCACTGTCCATGCGCCGCCGCAGTTCGGGCAGGCTGTCAGGGGTAATGAGCAGGCGCGGCCTGGCTTGCATAAGCTCAGTGCGCATGGGCGGCATCGGTGTCTGCACCATGGTCCGAACCAGGTGCACGGACTTCAGGGCACTGCCCGCCGCTTCACGCAGGGAGAGGGTGAGCTTGTGGCGTCCGGCTTCCTTGATGACAACCGGCAGGCGGCCCGGGCCGAACTCGCCCACTGGGAACCGCATGGGCGTGGCGATCTGCTCCCCGCCGACAGACAGCCAGTACGAATCGTCACCGGGGGAGTTGCCACGCGCAATTGCCTCGAACAGGTAGTTGCCGGGCTGCAGGTCTACCTCGAAGCTCAGGGAGAACTCCTTGCCGGTAATCCACGCCTGTTCGCCAGCAACCTGCCCCGGAGACAAATTGCTGGCGTATTGCAGCATCTCCTGCCCCACGGCGCCGAAGAGCGTGGTGCGGCCGAGAATCGGCCGGTCGGTTACGTTGTCCAGGGTGACCTGGGAGAATGGTGCCGTTGCAAAGGCGACGGTGGCGATCAGGGCGAGGCTGACCATGATTGGCTCCTGTACCCGCGGGCTGCCTGGGGGGCTGCCGGGCATTTCGCGCAGAGATAGCGTGAGTCCTCCACTCTCCGGGCCTGTACGGAAATCTAAGGTCCGGCATTGTGTAGCATAGTTATAAGATCGTCGGTTTCGTGTACCCATGGCTTGCCGCGTTGGTTGGCGTTGAGCCTTGCGATCACTAGGAACATCCCCACGTTGGCGCCTGTGTCGCTGTGGTACGCCGTGGCGCGGTCCAGGGTGCGGCGCAAGGGTCTCATCACCCCGCCTTCCATCACGTTGGTCGTGCGATACCGCCGGGGATGCTTCACCTTGAGCGGTCTGAGATATGCGATGGACGCGTCGAAATCCGTCAGCAGGCTGGCGACGGCTTCCGGCTCCACAGCCTGCCAGTCTTCGACGAA